>JACREV010000033.1 GCA_016218095.1 Deltaproteobacteria bacterium
GACATACATTCCAATTCCGTACTGCTGAGGGATATCGGCAGGAACGAGGCGTCTCTGTTCCTCAATACCGTCTCCGAAGAGCTGTTCGTCTCCATGCGCTCAGGCAGTGGCAGGGCCGGCAACCTGGCCGTCATCGACAGGTTCAAGAGACTCTCAGGCGTTGAGGACCTCCGCATCATCCACGGCGCGAGCCTGGATAAGCAGTTCGGCATAGAGGAGGGCGAGATACCGGTGGATGCCATGGACAGGAAGGCCCTCGAAGGGGTTCCCGCGTTCGGCCTGGAGTACAGGGACGGGCACAGGGCCGCGAGGCTCGTCATGCCCGTAACCATGAAGGAGGATTGCACGGGTTGCCATATCTCGCGTCCAGGGCAGGTGAACGGCGCGCTCTCTGTCAGCCTCTCCCTCGGCAAATACGAGGGAGTGATCGCGGCTCACACGAGGAAGTTCATTTACTGGGGAGGCGGCATACTCGCCATTACCTCCATCGCCGCCCTCGTCCTTGTGAGAAGAAGGCTCCTTGATCCGATGGATAAGCTCAAGGAGGCCGCGCTCGCGATAGCCGGGGGAGACTTAAGCTGGAGGGTCAGGCTCAGGACCGGGGACGAGATAGAGGACCTCGGCAGTGCCTTCGACGAGATGGCCGAGTCTCTAAGTGAGGCGACGGAAAGGCTCGAGTACCTGAACGAGAGGCACTCGAAGCTCGTACAAAGCGCGGCCGACGCGATAGTGTTGAAGGACATAGGCACCAAGATGATAGTCGACGCGAACCCCGCCGCTTCAGTCCTTACCGGCTATTCCGTCGATGAGCTCGCCAATATGCCCTCCGAGCGCCTCTACCCTCCGGGGAGGCTGGAAGAGTACAGGGAGGGGTTCAAGAGGTGGGTCCACGACGGAAAGGGCTACCTCCACGGCGGGGCCATAATAAAAAAGGACGGGTTCGAGGTGCCGATCGAGATCGCCGCGTCCGTGTTGACGCTCGACGGCAGGCCCATGATGCAGGAGATATGGAGGGACTTATCCGAGCGCAAGGGCTTCGAGGACACCATAAGGCGTCACGTCGTGGAGCTGCAGGAGACTGTGAAGGAAAGGACGCTCGAGCTCAATAATTCCCTCAAAGAGCTCGGGGAGGCGTACCGGAAGCTAAAGGAGTCCGAACAGAAGCTGATCGAGGCCGCCAAGCTCGCCTCCCTGGGCGAGATGGGGGCCGGGATCGCACATGAGCTCAACAGCCCCATAGCCGGGATATTGTCCATCACCGAGGCGCTCCTTAAAAGGACGGCCGAGGACCATCCGAACCGCCACCTCCTCATGAAGGTCAGGGAGGCGGCCGTGCGTTCCAAATACATCATCATGGACATGCTCACCTACGCGAGGCCTGCGAAAGGGGTCTACGCCCCCTTGTACCTGAACGAGACGGTAAAGGCGACACTCGGGCTCTTCGCCTCGGAGATAAACGTCGGCGCCATAACCATCGTCGCCGATTACGAGCCGGGGCTTCCGGAGGTCTTCGGCAACCAGGGTCAGATGATGCAGGCGCTTCTGAACATCATAAAGAACGCGAGGGACGCCGCCGGCTCCGGCGGCACAATCTTCATCTCGACAAAGTCCGTTAAGGACGTACATGGCGAGTTCTCCGCGGTCGAGGTCCGCGATAGCGGGCCGGGTATCAGGGAAGATGTCATGGACAAGATATTCGACCCGTTTTTTACTACAAAGGAAAAAGGGGGAGGGCTTAACATCGGCCTCGGCCTCTCCATCACGAGATCGATTGTAAATGAGCACGGCGGGTCAATCGAGGCGAGGAACGGCGAGGGAGGCGGTGCGGTATTCAGGATACGCATCCCGGTCTATAAAACTGGGCTTACGGCCGCATCCTGAGCCGGCTCGTTTTATATAGGTTTATCAACAGGTTTGGGCGATTTGCCTTAAAAAGCCGTCTGGTTCCGAAAATTACATATTTCTTTAAGGATTTGTCTTATCATCCGATAAATTAAGGGGAGGCCGGAAATGAGCGGCAAAAAAATAACAGGCAACGTCCTCATAGTCGATGACGAGGAGACCGTAGGCATCGGGATGTCCGAGATGCTCAAGGACGCGGGGTTTAACGCCTTGTATGTGACAAATGGCGCCGAAGCGGTCAGTGAGGCGCAAAAGTCACAGTATTCACTCGTATTTATGGATATGGTAATGCCCGGGATGAACGGGCTTGAGACCTTCAGGAACTTGAAGAAGGTCAGCCCCTCGTCGAGGGTCATCCTCTTTACAGGCTTCTTCAAGGACGCCGAGAACGCCATCTATCAGGGCATAAAGGAAGGGATGATAGACGAATTCATAAGAAAGCCCTTCTTCGCGGAAGAGATAATCTCGACCGCCAGGAAGTACGCCTCTTCCCCTTGAGCGCGGAAGGCTACGGCCCTTGAATACCATAAACCACAGCTTTTCCAATTAGTTATCTTGTCGGCGATTACGGAGAGCATGGCCTATTTACCTTGACATAAAAAGTTAATTTTTATAAGATAAGTGAGAAACGACAATTTTTGTCACCCTGATAATCGGAAACTAAATGACCGACCGGATAGGCGAGCTTCTATTAAGGGAAAGGCTCATAACGCCTGAGCAGTTGAAGAAGGCGATAGAGGAGCAGAAGAAAAGCGGGGGCAGGCTCGGTTTTAATCTTACAAAGCTCGGCTTCATCGCCGAGAAGGACCTGACCGCGTTCTTAAGCCGCCAGTACGGCATTCCCACGATAGATCTGTCCAGCCAGGAAATAGACCACGAGATAATAAAGCTCATCCCGGAGGACGTCGCCCAGAAATACCAGGTCATACCCATAAGCAGGACCGGCTCCACGCTCGTCGTGGCCATGGCCGACCCCTCGAACATCTTCGCCATAGACGACATAAAGTTCCTGACCGGCTACAACGTCGAGCCGCTCGTAGCCTCGGACGCCGCCATAAAGTCCGCCATAGAGAAGCTCTACGAGACCCCGGAGATGGGGCTCGAAGGCGTCCTTACCGAGTTCGACGAGGGCGAGATGGAGGTCATCAAGGAAGAGGAAGAGGTCGACATAACCGACCTCAAGAAGGCGGTCGAGGACGCGCCTGTCGTAAAGCTCGTGAACCTCATCCTGACCGACGCCATAAAGCGCGGCGCGAGCGACATACACATAGAGCCCTATGAGAAGCACTTCCGCGTAAGGTACAGGATAGACGGCATCCTGATGGAGGTCATGAAGCCTCCGATGAAGCTGAAGAACGCGATAGTATCGAGGATAAAGATCATGAGCAACCTCGACATCGCCGAGCGGAGGCTCCCGCAGGACGGCAGGATAAAGCTCAAGCTCTCGAAGAACAAGGAGATGGACTACAGGGTATCGGTCCTGCCGACCCTCTTCGGAGAGAAGGTCGTCTTAAGGCTCCTGGACAAGAGCAACCTCCAGCTCGACATGACCAAGCTCGGGTTCGAGGAAAAGGCGCTGAAAGACTTCATGACCGCCATTCACAAGCCCTGGGGCATAGTGCTGGTCACCGGCCCGACGGGAAGCGGCAAGACGACGACCCTCTACTCCGCGCTCTCCGAACTCAACAAGATAAGCGAGAACATATCGACCGCCGAGGACCCGGTGGAGTTCAATCTGATGGGCATAAACCAGGTCCAGATGCACGAGGATATCGGCCTCAACTTCGCGGCATCGCTAAGGAGCTTCCTCCGGCAGGACCCCGACATAATCATGGTCGGAGAGATAAGGGACTACGAGACCGCCGAGATCGCCATAAAGGCGGCCCTTACCGGCCACATGGTCCTCTCCACGCTCCACACGAACGACGCGCCCTCTACCGTAAACAGGCTCCTCAACATGGGCATCGAGCCCTTCCTCGTCTCCTCGTCCTGCAATCTCATTCTGGCGCAGAGGCTCGCGCGAAAGATATGCAAGGAGTGCAAGGTGAAACTGCCCATAGCCGAGAAGGTCCTCATAGACCTAGGCGTCTCTCCACAGGAGGCGAAGAAGATGGAGTGCTTCAAGGGGAGCGGGTGCGCCGTATGCGGCGGCACCGGCTATAAGGGCAGGATAGCGCTTTACGAGGTCATGCCCTTTACGGAGTCCATAAAGGAGTTCGTCTTGAACGGCGCATCTACCGCCGAGATAAAGAGAGCGGCGATAAAGGACGGGATGAAATCGCTCCGCATGAGCGGCGTTACAAAGGTGGCCGAGGGCGTGACCACCATTGAAGAGATATTAAGGGTAACGATGGCTGATTAGCCCCGCTCCCCCCTCCGCGTGCGGGCTTCCTGCGGGGCTTATGGTTTTTCGTCGATTTTATGGCTTGGGCCATGTAACTTTAGTCCTTACGCCGCATATAAGGATAGTTTAAGATTTTAGAGGCGCTCGGGATAGCGCATGGAGGCTTTATGGCGGTAGAAGGCGGCAGTTCAAAACTCAGCCTGCAGGAGCTCCTCCGGGTAATGGTCGACCAGGGAGGCTCGGACCTGCACATCGCGGCCGGCTCCGCCCCGAGGATAAGGCTCCACGGCAAGCTCTCTCCCATGAACACCCCGGCCATGAACGGGGTAGAGACAAAACAGCTCTGCTACAGCATCTTGACCGACATACAGAAGCACAAGTTCGAGGAGGAGAACGAGCTCGACTTCTCATTCGGCATTAAGGGCTTGAGCCGCTTCAGGGGCAACCTCTTCGTGCAGAGGGGCACCGTCGCCGGGGTCTTCAGGTCCATACCCTTCAAGATAAAGTCGTTTCAGGAGCTCGGACTCCCGAACATGATCGAGGACCTCTGCAAGAAGCCCCGCGGGCTCGTCCTCGTGACAGGCCCGACCGGCAGCGGCAAATCCACTACACTCGCCTCGATGATAGACAAGATAAACACGGAGAGGGCCGAGCACATTATAACCGTCGAGGACCCTATAGAATACCTCCACAACTCCAAGACCGCGCTCGTGAACCAGAGGGAGGTCGGCTACGACACCCACGCCTTCAAGAAGGCATTGAAGTACATCCTCCGGCAGGACCCGGACGTCGTGCTTTTGGGAGAGCTCCGCGACATGGACACCATAGAGACCGCGCTCACCATAGCCGAGACCGGGCACCTCTGCTTTGCGACCCTCCACACGAACTCCTGCGTCCAGACCATAAACAGGGTGGTCGATGTCTTTCCGGCGCACCAGCAGCCGCAGGTGAGGGCCGAGCTCTCGTTCGTCCTCGAAGGCGTCATCTCACAGCTCCTCATACCCAGGGCCGACGGCAAGGGCAGGGTCGTGGCGCTCGAGATAATGATACCCAACGCGGCCATAAGGAACCTCATAAGGGAGGATAAAATTCACCAGATATACTCTCAGATGCAGGTCGGACAGACGAAGTTCGGGATGCAGACCATGAACCAGAGCTTCATGAACCTCTACATGAGGAGGCTCATCTCGCTCGAAGAGGCGATAGGCAGGAGCTCCGAGCCTGACGAGCTCCGGCAGATGCTCTCGAACGCTGGCGTATTGAGGGGAGGCGCGCCTCCCGGGAGGACCTAAACAATGCCGACATTCGTATATACCGGAAAGACGGCGGCCGGCGAGATGAAAAAAGGCGAGTTGCAGGCCGCCAACCTCGCGCAGGCGACAGCCGCACTCAGACGACAGGCTATAGTGCCGGCCTCCATAAACCAGAAAAAGGCCGGCCTGTCCCTGAATTTCAAGATCCCGGGGCTCGGCCACGGCGTCAAGACAAAAGACCTCGTCATCTTCAGCCGCCAGTTCGCGACGATGATAGACGCGGGCCTCCCGCTCGTCCAGTGCCTCGACATCCTCGCAAGCCAGCAGGAGAACCCGGAGTTCAAGAGGGTCCTCTTCGACGTAAAGGGCTCGGTCGAGGGCGGTTCGACCTTCGCCGATTCCTTAAGAAAGCACCCCAAGGTCTTCGACGACCTCTACATTAACCTCATAGCCGCCGGAGAGGTCGGCGGCATACTCGACACCATCTTGAACAGGCTCTCGGGCTTCCTCGAGAAGAACGAGAAGCTAAAGGGCAAGATAAAAGGCGCGATGACCTACCCGACGGCGGTCATCGTCATAGCCTGCCTCGTCGTCGCCGGCCTCCTCCTCTGGGTCGTCCCCATATTCGAGGACATGTTCGCCGGCTTCGGACAGGCCCTGCCCGCGCCGACCCAGATAGTCGTCAACATGTCGAGGGTCCTCCAGTACTACTGGTATATGATCATCGGCGCGGTCGTCGGCATCGGGGTCGCCCTTAACCGCACATACAAGGTCCCGAAGGGCAGAAAGGTAATGGACGCCGTATTATTGAAGCTCCCCGTAGTCGGCGACCTTATCAGAAAAACCGCCGTGGCCCGGTTCACGAGGACGCTCGGCACCATGCTCTCAAGCGGCGTCCCCATCCTCGAAGGCCTGGAGATCGTCTCCAAGACCTCGGGCAACGTCATTATCGAAGAAGCGATCATGAAGGCCAGGACTTCACTCAGCCAGGGCAAGACGCTCGCCGAGCCTCTCATCGAGACGAAGGTCTTCCCGGGCATGGTCACGCAGATGATCTCCGTTGGCGAATCGACCGGCGCGCTCGACACCATGCTCACGAAGATAGCCGACTTCTACGAGGAAGAGGTCGACGCCGCGGTCGACGCGCTCACATCCCTCATAGAACCGATGCTCATGGCCTTCCTGGGAATAGTCGTCGGCGGGCTCGTCATCGCCCTCTACCTCCCGATATTCCAGATCGCCGGCGCGGCGGCAGGCTAACAAAGGCGCTTGAAAATACCTGAGAGAACCTTTTTATAAAAAGTTGTGCTGGGCGCACCGCCAGTTTCAGTCGGAGCTTTGAGGGGCAGAAATTATCAGATGATAGATACGGTTTTGCCCGTCCGGCGAGGACCCCAGGCCCCCTTCAAAAATTTTTAGTTCCCGGAAGGCCCCAATAGAAGTACCGTGGGGGCCTTCCGGGAAGAACCGAAAGTTTTTGGAGAGAGTTTGAGAGGTCCGTCCCGGACTCGCAAAATCGTATCAATCGGTTGATTCATTATCTGCCCTAAAAAATCCGATTTGAAAATTTGCCGTGCGCAAGCACCTTTTTACAAAAAGGTGCTCCAGGTATTTTCAAATCTTATGACAAAATGCTCGTAGCACCGACAAATTCGTTGAGACAGAAGATCCTGGCCATGATGGTCCTCCGGGTGGTGCTCGCGCTCGCCTTCCTCGGGATAACCACGTGGTTCCAGATAAAGGTCTACTCGTTCGCCCATCTGAACTTCTATCCGCTCTACGGGATAGTCGTGACGGTCGGTCTCCTTACAATTCTTTACGCGCTCGCGCTGAAGAGGGTAGAGAACCAAAGCCTCTTTGCGTACCTCCAGGTCACGGTCGACATAGCGCTCGTGACCGTCATCGTCTATGTCACGGGCGGGACCGAGAGCTACCTCCACACGCTCTACCCGCTCTCGATACTCGGCGCCTCGACGCTCTTGAGCAAGCGGGGAGGCCTCTACGCGGCGTCTCTCGCCTCCATCGCCTACGGGGTCCTCATAGACATGGACTTCTACGGGATGCTCCCGCAGAGGTTCAAGGTCATACAGATGATGCCGGTGCAGGGGTGGGAAGAGGTCTTCACGACGGTCGCGACGAACATACTGGCCTTCTTTACCGTCGCGTACCTGACCGGTTATCTCGCCGAGAAGACCGCGAGGGTCGAAAAGGAGCTCGAGGAGAAGGAGATAGACTTCGATGCCCTCGAACAGCTCAACAGGCACATCGTCGAGAACATCTCGAGCGGCATAATGACGCTGGACGAGAGGCAGAGGATAACGTCCTTTAACCGCGAGGCCGAGAACGTCACGGGCTACGCGCTAAAGGACGTCTACTACAGGCCGGTCGGGGGGATATTCCCCGGCATGACGGAGGGGCACTTCGCGCCGGGGGTGAGGATAGAGAAGAAGTTCAGGAAAAAGGACGGAAGCCTCATTCACCTGGGTTTTACCGTATCGCAGGGGCAGGGGGGAGACGCCTCTTCCATAATCATATTCCAAGACCTGACCCAGCTAAAGGCGATGGAGGAGCAACTCCGTCGGGACGAAAAGCTCAAGGCCCTGGGCGAGCTCTCGGTCGGAATAGCGCACGAGATAAGGAACCCGCTCGCCTCCATAAGCGGCTCGATCCAGCTCCTCAAAGACGACCTCGACCTGAGGGGTGAGGACCTGAAACTCATGGACATAGTGCTCCGCGAGACCGAGAGGCTGAACCTCCTCATAACCGACTATCTCCTCTTCGCACGGCCCGCGCGGGAAAAGAGGGAGACCGTCGACTTGAGCTCCATTATCACGGGAACCGTCACGCTCTTCAGGAATTCCCCCGAGGGGTCGTCGATATCGGTCCGGATCGACGTAAGGGACGGGGTATTCGTAAAGGGCGATCAGAGGCAGCTCGGACAGGTCTTCTGGAACCTCTTTTTGAACGCCGCTCACGCGATGGAAGGCGGCGGCGAGCTCGCCGTATCCTCGAGGGTCGATTGGACGACAGAGCCCGAGGGGCGCTGTCCCTTTGCCGTCGTGGAGGTCGCTGACACCGGCAAGGGCATGAGCGCAGAGCTTCTGGACAGGATCTTCGACCCGTTCTTCTCCACAAAGGACTTCGGCACGGGGCTCGGGCTCGCGATCGTCCACAGGATAGTCGAGAGCCACGGCGGAACGATATCGGTTGCGAGCGCCGTCGGAAGCGGCACGGTCTTCACCATCAGGATACCGGTGGAAACGCAGGGTGCGTTGAATTAGAGAGGCGGCAGATGGCGAAGCAGAAGATACTCATAGTAGATGATGAAAAGGACATGCGCGACTTCC
>JACREV010000245.1 GCA_016218095.1 Deltaproteobacteria bacterium
CCGTAACCCCTTGATATTCTTGGTGGGCCGCGCTGGGATCGAACCAGCGACCCGCTGATTAAGAGTCAGCTGCTCTACCAACTGAGCTAGCGGCCCAAGAAACCTTATTTTTGATGCCGGGAGGACGCAACCCTTGGGGCGATACCCGCCTCCCCACTCTCCCGGACCGACCTGCCCCTCTGGCAAATGGCGCGCCTGAGAGGATTCGAACCTCCGACCCTCGGCTTCGGAGGCCGATGCTCTATCCACTGAGCTACAGGCGCAAAAACCGAATCTATTCAAGTTACAGAAATAAGAAAGGTTTGTCAAGAGGAAATGGGGAGCGCCGGGAGAGGGCGCGCCGTAAAGATTACACAACAGCGCCCTCAAGCGACAAGGCCTTTGGCATTATCCCTAAAAGACCATCACCTGCCCGCCCTCGCCGACCCACCTCGCGAGGTCTATCGTTTTGCCGACGACCACCCCATCGATGAAGTCCTCCTGGGTGAGCCCGCGCGCCGAGGTGCAGGTGAGGCACGAGCGGACCTCGACGCCCTTTTCCAGCAGACCCTTTATCATATCCCCGACGTTGTAATACCCCTTCGGGGGGTTCTGCCCCTTCTTGGCGCCGGTCACGCTGTCTCCGTACAAAAATATCCTCACCTGGCTCCCGACCGAGAGAAGCGCCTGCGAGAGGCGTAGAGCGTTCCAGACCTTTTCGTTCCCGTAGGGGGCGTCCTGAAGGACTATCGTCACCATTCCCATAAAGACTCCTTTCGACATTTGATAGTTATATAATTGCGAAATTATGCAACTTTGTCAAGGGAATTTTCCAAATTTTCCCGGCCCCTTTACAAACGGGCCGGGGTGCTGATAGAATGGGATTTTTCAAGGAGGATGCAATGGCGGATAAGAAAAAATACGGCGCGCGCGCGGTCGAGAAGGCCCGCCTCGTCGCCTGGGAGAACTCCAACCCCGAGAGGGACTACGAGATAGAGATATCGTACCCGGAGTTCACGTGCCTGTGTCCACGCTCCGGGTACCCGGACTTCGCCACGATCAGGCTCGTCTACACGCCGGACAAGTTGGTCGTGGAGCTCAAATCCCTCAAGCTCTATCTCAATTCCTTCAGAGACAAGGCCGTCTCGCACGAATCGGTCACGAACCTCATATTCAACGACCTCTCGAAGCTCTTAAAGCCCCGCAGGATGGAAGTCATAGGCGACTTCAACGTGAGGGGGAACGTGAAGACGGTTATAAGGGTGGCGAAGTAGGGGGATTTTCGACGCACACCTTGAATTGGCTGTATAAAAACGCCTGGCTATTTCTCTTCCCTGACGGTCAAATTACAGACCTGAACCCGCAAAAGCCATAAAAAGACCCTTGAAAAAAAAACAGGCCCGGGTCTTTCGACCCGGGCCTCAAGGGCGCCGTGCGATAGGCAGGCTTGGGGACAGCCTTTTAAGGGGCCGTCCTGAGGTATTGCATTATTGAGGACTTCATAAGAAGAGTTCCTTTATGATGAACGGCACTTGCAAGCGCCCGGCGCCCTCCAGAATGGACCTCAGAAACTACCCGGACGGAGGCACTTCCCGCCCGGGCCTTTTTAAATTCAGGGTTGAAATTTAAATCATGATACTCCTTAAATCCGGTCAATGGAAGAAAAAAAGGGGCGAGTGATGATAGTTATATTATAGCAGGGTGTTTGCGGATTTGGAGTGCGCGTGGGCCCTTGCGGAATATGGAAGAAAGCTCCCCTAAAAGGGCCTTGTTCTCCTCCCTTTTTTTAAGGGAGACGCGGAAAAAGGCCTTGCCGAGCCCCGCGAAATCGCCGAGGTCCCTTATGAGCAGGCCTTTTTTGATAAGCCTTCTCTTAAGCTCCAAGGCGTCGAGCGCGCCACCCTCGATAAGCGCCATGACGAAGTTCGCGCTTGAGGGGAACACCCGGATGCCCTTGAGAGTGGACAATGACGACGCAAGGAACTCCCTTTCCGTAGCCGCCCATTTTGACGTCCTTTCGATGTAACGTCCGTCCATCAGGGAAGCTGTCGCCGCAACCGACGCGAGCGTATTGATCGACCACGGCGGGAGGTGTTTCCTCATCTTTTCAATGGCCGGGACGCTTCCGACCGCGAACCCGAGCCTTAGGCCGGCCATCGAATAGAACTTGGTCATGGAGCGGAGCACTATTACGTTCTTGAGCGAAGGCGCGTCTTTCATGATCGAGACCTCCCCGGCGAAATCCGCGAACGCCTCGTCGACCACAAGGATAGTGCCTTTTTTTCTGCAAAGCGCTGCAATGGATAAGACCTCTTCCCTTGAAAGCGCAGTCCCGGCAGGGTTCGATGGGTTCCCGATAAAGACCATGCCGCACCCCTCGACGCGCCTTGCGAGCTTCTTTACATCGAGCCTGAAAGAGTCCCTCCAGTCGAGTACGAGCCCCGATACCTTCGCCCCTGATAATTTGAGCGCGCGACCATACTCGGAGAAGGCCGGCTCTATTATAAGCGCTCTTTCAGGCCTGAATACGCGGGGTATAAGATGGATGAGCTCGGTCGAGCCGTTCGCCGGCAGTATCGCGCCCTCCGGTATGGAGTGGTGGGCAGAAAGAGCGCGTTTAAGCTCCCGCGCGTCCGGGTCCGGATAAGGGGGGATGAGTCTTAAGGAGCTTCTTAAGGCCATGAGCGCCTTCCTCGACGGCCCGAACGGGTTTATCGAGGCGCTGAAGTCGATGATCCGGAGAGGGTCGATCCCGAGGCGTTTCGCCTCCTCCCATATGTTGCCGCCGTGGGTCATCAGGTTATTTCAGGACCGCCCTCGCGTCCACGGCCATGACCCCGCGCTCGTAGACGAAGAGCGGGTTTATCTCCAGCTCTTTCAACGCGTCGACCTCTTCCATTATATTCGAGACCAGCAAGATGATCTCGGCTACGGCCTCTATGTCCTTGAACGTATCTCCCCTGTAGCCGGTAAGGAGCGCAAAGCCCTTCACCTCGGTCATCATGCCTATCGCCTCTTTTTTTGAGAGCGGCCCGAGCCTGAACGAGACGTCCTTCATGAGCTCAACGGTGACCCCACCTGTCCCGAACATGATGAGCGGGCCGAACTGCTCGTCCCGGACGGCCCCGATTATCACTTCGGCCCCTTTCGGCGCCATCTCCTCGATGAGGAAACCCTCTATCATCGAGGTCGCGCTCTCGTCCGCCACGGAGAGGACCATCTCGGCCCATTTGTCTTCAAGCTCTTTTGCGTTCCTGATCCCGAGCGCCACGCCGCCGACGTCGCTCTTGTGGACGATATCCGGAGAGACGACCTTCAATACAAGCGGGTAGCCGATCTTCGCGGCCATTTCTGCCGCGCCGCTCAAGTCCTTGGCCACGTGCGACCTCGGCACCGGCACGCCGGATAGCCTCAAAATCTCCTTGGCGTCCGGCTCAGGGAGGGTCTTTCTCCCGAGGCTCTGCGCGTCTATGACGAGCCTTTCTATAGCCTGCTTGTCCATATTAACCGCCGCGCCTTGAAAGAGACGTCCTTGAGAGGATAGAGGCCGCCTTCACCGCCGCCTCGGGGGTCTGGAAGACCGGGAAACCGGACCTTCTAAATAGCTCGGCCTTCGACCTCGTGAACGCGCCGCCAGGAGAGCAGACCAAGACCGGTTTTTTTATCGCGAGCGCACGCTCTGAGATGAGCGCGGGCAATTCGTCGGTAAGCCCCGGAGGCCCCCAGAGAGCGGCGACTATGGCGATGTCGAAGGAGTCGTCGGAAAGCGTCTTCTCGAGTGCGTCGGCGTACATCTCGTCCGTCACGCTCCCGGTAAGGTCGATGGGGTTGTTTATGGAAAAATAGGAGGGGAGGCCGTCCCGCACCCTATCTTTCAAGTCTTCCGAAAGGGGCGGCACCTCGAGCCCGGCTTCTATGCACTCATCAGCTATGCTAACTCCCATGCCCCCGCCGTCGGTGATGATGACGACGCGAGGGCCTTTTGCCTCGGAGCCGGAGCCGAACGCCTTGCACGCGGCGATGAACTCCTCGTATCCGTCGAGCTCTATTACGCCGGACTTCCTGAACGCCGCGCGGTATGCCTCGTAATTCCCGGCTATCGCGCCAGTGTGCGAGAGCGCGGAAAGCGCGCCGGCGCCGCGTTTCCCGACCTTTATGGCAAAGACCGGTTTTTTAGACGCGCAGAGGGAGGCCGCCTCGATAAAATTTCTACCGTCGTCAACGGCCTCTATATATACTGCGACGGCCTTCGTGTGTTTGTCTTCGGCGAGAAAACGGAGACAGTCCGCTTCATTCACGTCCGCCTTGTTGCCGTAGCTGACGACGCGGGCTACACCTACGCCTTCGCCGGCGAGCTCGTCCATGGCGGTTATCGCGAACGACCCGCTCTGGGAGATGATGGAGAGGCCTCCGAGCCGGGGCCTCGCTATCCTCGTACGCGGGATGAAGAAGGTATCGAGCCTGGAGACGGCGTCGTAAATGCCCATGCAGTTGGGGCCTATCACCCGGATCCCGGTCCCTTTCGCTATCTCCTTTATCTCGCGCTCCAGGGCCTTGCCCGCCTCGCCTGTCTCGCCGAAGCCGCCGCTTACGATTATGGCGCCTTTTGTATTGCCCTCAGAGTCCCTCAAAGCCTTGGGCGTAAGCGCGGACGGCAGGGCATAGACGGCAAGGTCTACACCGTTGTCTATTTCAGAGACCGAGGGGAAACACTTAAGCCCTTTCACCGAAGAATACTTCGGGTTTACAGGGACGACCCTGCCGGAAAAGCCCGAGGAGAGAAGGCTATCGATTATCACGGACGAGAGCTTGCCCGGGGCCTCCGAGGCCCCGACGACCGCCACACTCTTTGGATCGAAGAAAAATTCTATCCTCTTTTTCACTATCAACGGATTACCGGACCCCGGGGATTCAATCTACCTTGAAGGCCGCCTTGATGACGGCCTGAAACTCGGTTATCTTGCCGTCCGTTATCTTGCCGTGCTGTTCGGTCACCTCGAACCAGGCGAGGCCGTGCACGGTCTTCGCCGCCTTTTCTATCGCGTTCTTGACCGCGTCCTCGAAACTCTTCTCTGATATCCCGACAAGCTCCAGTTTCTTGTATACCCTTTCCATCTTCCCCTCCTTTGAGACTCGGAATTTGGCCGGGCTTCAAGCAAGTCAGGATGCGAGGCCCGGATGAGACAGAAAAGCGAGAAATGAGGCATCGGGTTCCAGGCTTGAGGCCGACGAAGCAGATCGACTCCGGGGGACGCCTCAGAGCCTGAGATTCCGGGACATGAAGAATATGACGGTTATGCCGCTTGCCATGACGGCCAGGTTGATGGCCGCGCTCTCAGCGTGTATCTTTTTGAAGCGCGCCCTCATCTCCTCTTTTTTCACCGGGTCCTGGATGTTTCTTATCTCCGCGGACATCATCCTCGCCTTCTCGCCGACGATGAGGCCGGAGTAGAACGTCATGGCTGTCATGAGCGCGACGAGCGAGATCCGCGCCGCGGGAAAGGCCTTCTCTATGAGAGATATGGCTATGAGGGATAGGAGCGAGAGGACACCGGCCGCATAGCCTATCATCCAGTATTTGGGGAATAAGTCTCCGACGAGGTCGGAGGCGAGCTCCCTCGGGAGCACCTTGAATATACTCGGCGCCACG
>JACREV010000008.1 GCA_016218095.1 Deltaproteobacteria bacterium
GTCTATCCCCTCCATGACCCTTGATATCGCGACAGGCGGATAATCCGACGGGAACGGCCCGGCGGGTATGTTCATAAGGAGTATCTTCGTCATAACCGATCAGACCGCGGCAAGGTCTCTCCCTTCGAGGAGCCTTCGCCTCAACCGCACCTTGGTCATCGAGACGATGTGCTCCCGGACTTTCCTGCCGAACTTCTCCTCCACCATCGAGAGGTACGCGGGGTTTTCGAAGTACCTGTGGAACGCCTCATCCCTGAACTTAAGCACCTCAGCCGCGCTTATATATTTAGTCGGGAGCGGGAGCGATTCATATGAGTGTTGCGAATACCCGTGCCACTGGTACGGCAGCGGCCAGCGGTCGCTGACAGCGATATCGTAGAGCCTGGAGCCGGGATACGCCATCGCGGAGTAGAAGTTGGCCCACTCGGTATTGAGTTCGAGGGCGAGGTCCAGCGTCTCCCTCATCGTCCCCATCGTGTCGTCCGGGAGCCCGAAGATGTAATTGGCTCCTACCCTTATTCCCGAGTCCTGTATGCGTCTGACCACCTCGGCTATGTCTTTTCTCCTCATCCGCTTGTCGGCGCCGTCGCGGACGACGGTCGAGGCCGACTCTATCCCGAGCCCGAGCCAGTTGATGCCCGCCTTTTTGAGGGTCTTGAGATTATCGAAGTTGATGGTATCGACCCTCGCGTAGGCCCAGATATTGAGGTCAAAGCCGTTTTTTATGATGAGCTCTGAAATGGACATGTAGTGGGCCTCGTTCAGGATGAAGAGCTCGTCCGCGATCTTCAAGTTCTTTACGCCGTAATCCCTGACGAGCGTCCCTATTTCCTTTACGACAAGCTCAGGAGACCTGTACCTTATGCCGGGCTTTCCGAACGGCGCGTTTATGCAGCAGAAGACGCACGAATACGGGCAACCGAGGCTCGTATATATCGCGCCGTACGGTTCCCTGTCCTCGATATCGTCGAAGCAGTGCCAGTTGTGCGCGCGATACTTGTCCATCGGAAGGAGGTCCCACGCCGCGAGCGGGAGCCCCTCGTCGAGGTCCTTTATGAGCGGGGCCTTGTGGGTGGATAAGACCTCGCCGCCCCCGTAATACCATAGCCCGGGGGCCTTTCGAAAATCGCCGCCTGACTTTATTTCCGTGAGAAGCGCCCTTAATGTGAGCGGCCCCTCGCCTTCGATGACGAAGTCCACGTCCTCCTCCCTTAAAGTCTTTTCCGGGAGCGCTGAGGGGTGGAGGCCGCCTATGGCGACCCTTGCCGCGGTCTTCTCCTTGAGGGCCGTGCAGATCTTTCCCGCTATCGTCATGTTCTGCGTCGAGGCCGAAGGGTGAGAGCCGTAAACAATGACAGCCGCGACGTGCGGGTCGTACTCGCGGACTTTTCCCGCGGTCTCCTCGGGCGAGACGTTTTCGGCGCTCGCGTCTATTACCCGGACTCCTAAGCCGCAGTTCCTCAAGTATGCGGCGATGACCGCTATCCAGAAGGGCGGCTCTATCGCGGCGAGGTCGGCCCCGAGGCCCTGGTATACCTGTTTTCTGTCCCCTGGGTTGACGAGTACAATGTCGATCGTCTCTTTCATCGGCCCTCCCCTGATATTTAATTTGCGCGCACGAATAGCGCACTTGCGGCTATAAGCCTGTTTAGACAGCGCCTGCGTCGATGGGGGGGTCTGGTTGGGATATCGAGGTGTGTTATCTTGATGTGGACCGGGCGGATCAAATACAGGCCCGGCCCTTAGGCGTCGTCGCAAAAAAATCTCTTAAGCTCTTTGATGCTCGTAAAAGTCCGGTCGGCGAGCAAGAGGGCGTCCTGCGGCAGTGTCGACGTTATCGCGACACAGCGCATCCCGGCGGCCTTTGCCGACATTATGCCCATGGGAGCGTTCTCTACGGCGACGCACTCTGAAGGCGCGCACGAAAGCGCTTTAGCGGCCGTAAGATACGGCTCGGGGTGCGGCTTGCAGTTCTTTACCCTGTCCCCGGTTATGACTGCGTCGAACAACGAAAGGAATGCGCCCTTCACTGAGGCCTCGAGCCTTTTCGAGCTCGCGCCCGAGACGAGCGCGAGCTTGACCCCCCCTGCCTTGAGCTCGTTGACAAGCTCTTCCACGCCGTCATAGAGAGAGAACGACGCGTTCTCGGCGTAATGCGTCTCCTTTAGATCGATGAGCTCCTCGATGAGCCCGCGCCTTCCGGCTGAATCCCCGAGGAAGTGTTCGGCAACCCTCCTCGAATTGAAACCCTCGATGAGGAAGTACGGCTCTCTTTCAAATGGGAGCCCGTGTGCCGAGAACGCGTGGACCCACGCCCGGTAGTTGTCCTCCATCGTCCTTCCGAGGACGCCGTCGAAGTCGAAGAGCACCGCCTTGATGTCGTTCATAGAGAAAGTTTCCCGGCTGACCATATCTGAAATGACCTCTTTTCCCATTGTTCCGCCCAGGTCTTCTTGCCCGACGCGACGTCGACCGTCAAGTCCATGAGCCTGCCGCTCATCTCATCGAGAGTTATCTCCCCGTCGAGCAGCGGCCCCGCGTCGAAGTCGATGTCCTCGTCCATCCTCCGGAAGAGACCCGTAGTCGAGGATATCTTTATTACAGGGGCGATGAGGTTGCCTTCGGTCGCGCCCATGCCGGTAGAGAAAAGGATTATGTTCGCCCCGCCCGCGACTATGCCGGTCATGGATTCGAGGTCGTTGCCCGGCCCGTTCATGAGCGAAAGACCCTGTTCTTTAATAGTCTCGCCGTATTCGAGAAAAGAGACTATCTCGGCCTCCCCGCCCTTAAGCACCGCTCCAAGGCTCTTGAGCGCCGGGTTCAAGAGCCCGCCCTTCTCGTTCCCGTATACGAAGTTCCCGTCCATCGAGACCCCGAGGCCTTCGGCGATGGACCGGTAATATTCGACACCCTTTACGAACCTTTCGACGGTCTCCGCGGCGTTCATTCTCGAAAGGAGAAGCGCCTCCGCGCCGAGCATCTCAGGGACCTCCGAGAGCATCGCGGAGCCCCCGCCGGAGACGAGCCTGTCGACGGTCTTTCCTATGAGCGGGTTCGCCGTCAACCCGGAGAACGTGTCGGACGCGCCGCACTCAAGCCCTGCTGAGAGCAAGCTCAACGGCAGAGGCCGTCTTTTTACGGAAGAGACCTCGGCGAGCCTGGATAGGACGACCTCTCGCCCCTTCTCGATGGCCCTGCGCGTGCCGCCGGAGGCCTGTATGGAGAGCGCGTCCACGGGCTTTCCTGCCGTCTTCGGGTCCCCGAGCGCATCCATTAGGTCGTTGCCGTGGACCTTTTCGCACCCCAGGTCTACTATAAGCGCGCCTCCTACGTTGGGGTGCATGATAGTATTTTTAAGTACCGTTATCAACCGCTCTATAATCTCTCCGTCGTTGCACCCGCACCCCTCGGTGTGCGCGGCGGCTACCACCCCGTCGATCCCCTCGATGCCGCGGGCAACGGAACCTGATGTGGCGGCTATCTTGGAGGCGACGTCGCTTGCGCAAAGCGATGAAGGGACTACGAGATAGAAGTTCCGCGTCCCGGCCCTGCCGTCCTGCCTCGCGTAGCCGTCGAAGGTCCTTCCGATATCGGTAAAGACCGGAGGCGTGAACCTGCTTACGCCCCTTAACGATTCAATCCTTCTCTCGGCCATTTCCCTGATATCCTCTTGATGCCTTCTCATGGACGATGGGCTCACGAGAGCCCCCCCTTTTATCCCATTCGAAATGCCAAAGGGCCAGCCGTACTGGTTAAGGAGCTCCCCTCCTTCTATGTCCCTGATGGCAAACCTCTGCCCAGCCGCTATATCGTCCATTACTCTGATCTCGAAACCGTTAAGCCGTACGACGGAGCCGCGGCCTATCGGCCTTTTCGCTACAGCTACGTTGTCATAGCGCGCGATTATCGCGGCCTCGTTATTTGTGTGGAACGGCCAGCTTTCCATAATTATCCGTTATGCCCGTGAAAAATTACACGAATTAAAATATCGCATCCCATGCCTGCCCCTCTGCCCCTCTGCCCCTCTGCCCCTCTGCCCCTCTGCCCCTCTGCCCCTCTGCCCTACTGCCCTACTCCCGAGTCATGGTCTTGAGTATCACTGCCTTGCCCGGGATGCGTAGCCCTCCCGCGCTTGTAAAGGCGTTGGAGTTCTGTGTGTCGCCGGTATCGAGTACCGCCGCGCCGTTCCTGTCGAGGACCGTGCCCCTAAGAGACGTATACAGCTCGCCGTCGCGCGACTTGAAGTGTTTTTTGAATTCGTCGTCGTCGGCGAAGACCTCGAAGGAGATGAAAAACCTGTCCTTTGAGAAAGAATGCCGCTCGAACCTCTCGGGTTCGACGAACGAGAAGTAATCGTATTTTTCAAGGTTTGTGGTCTGCATCTCAGAGACCCCCTCGTACCCGGAACGCTCCCTGCCGTAGCGGTCCTCGAGCCTCAAAAGGTCCGTCTTGTCGGGCGGCGTCTCTATTTCGAGTATGCATATCCCGTTGCCTGACAGCGCCTTTGTAGAGTGGAACACGCCCTTCTCCATTATGAGCGCGTCCCCGGCCTTTATGAAGCGCCTGTTCCTGAAGGTGTTCGACATCGCCCTCCCGCTAAGCAGGATAAGCGACGTCTTTTTCCTCGGGTGGCAGTGCATCGACGTGGAATGTCCGTTCTTGATGTACAGGAACCAGACGGCCGAGCAGTCGTTCTCGAACATGAGGAACTCGTAACCCCAGGGCTTTATGACGACTTTGTCCCTGTACGAGGCGGGCTGGCCCGGAGTTACGGAAGGCTTTTTTCTCTCCCCGATAACGTCGGCGTCCTTGTCCGTTGGCGTTATCTTGGAGACCTTGAGCGTCCTTACCTTCGACCTCTCTATCTCTTTTAAAAAAGCCCCGTACGTGAGCTTCACTCCTTCCGCGAGAGAGGTCTTGTGCCGCCATCCGAGCGCGCTTATCTTCGAGACATCGAGGAGCTTTTTGGCTACACCGTCGGGCCTCGTCTTGTCGAATGTGATGCGCCCCGTGTACCCGACCGCGTCTTTTATCGCCTCCGCGAGGTCTCGTATCTTCGTGCCGGCCCCGGTGCCGATATTGAAGACCTCGTTCCCCGTATAATCGTTTACGAGGAAGAGGGAGGCGTCGGCGACGTCGTCCGCGAAGAGAAAGTCCCTTACCGGCTCGCCGCTCCCCCAGATGACTACCTCTTCGGCGCCTGTTTCCCTGGCTTCGTGGACTCTCTTTATGAGCGAAGGCAGGACCTGCGAGTTCATGACGTCATAGTGCTGGTTCGGCCCGTATACGTTCGGCGGGATGGCCACCACGAAGTCGGTCCCGTACTGCCTGTTGTACGATTCACAAAGCTTTATCCCTGCTATCTTCGCGATAGCGAACGGTTCGCACGTGGACTCGAGCTCTCCCGAGAGGAGGCGCTCCTCTTTCGCCGGCTGCGGGCAGGCCTTAGGGTAGACGTCGGCAGAGGCGAAGAATACGAGTTTTTTGACCTCGTTTATGAAGGCGTTGTGCATGACGTTCGCCTCCATGAGGAGGTTCTCGTATATGAACTCCGCCCTGTAGGTGTTGTTGGCGAATATGCCGCCGACCCTCGCCGCGGCGAAAAAGACATAATCTATCTTCTCCTTCTCGAAAAAGGCGGAGACCTGCGACTGGTCTTTAAGGTCGAGCTCCGCGTGGGTGCGCGTGACGACGTTTGAGTACCCCTCGCGCCCGAGCCTCCTTGCTATCGCCGACCCTATGAGGCCCTGGTGGCCCGCGACGAATATCCGGTCTTGTTTATCCATTCAGGGTCGCAGCCTCGGCGAGCCTTACGGTCTCGCGCATCCAGTCGCCGTTGTACTTGTAATGGGGAGATGTGACGAAGTTGCCGTCGACGACTACGGGGGCGTCCACGTACTCCGCCCCGGCGTTCACTATGTCGTCCTTTATGGCGATATAGCCCGAGATTTTTCTCCCCCTGACGATCTTTGCCGAGATCATTATCCACGGCCCGTGGCAGACCGACGAGACTATCTTCTTTTTGTCGTCCATCGCCTTAACGAAGCTCAAGACCTCCTTCATCTGCCGCACCCTGTCCGGGGCCTCGTGGCCGCCGGGGAGTACGACGATGTCGTAGTCCTCCTCCCTTAAGTCCTTCACGTCGATCGTCGGCCTCGCAGGGACGCCGTACTTGCCCTTTATCGCCTCCTTGTCCTTTACAGCGACATCCACCCGGAAGCCCGCCTCCTGGAGACGGTAGAACGGGTAGATGAACTCCTCGTCCTGAAAATTCGGGCCTGTGATGATGACGGCTCTTTTCATCGGTATCGTCCTTTCTGAATGGTTTTTCTCAACACTCAAGGTCTTAATGATCGCGGCCTCAGGTAAAGACCCTGCCGGTGCTTGCGAGGAGGTCCTTTGCCGCCTCATATATCCTGAAGGCGTCAGGCGTCTTGTTCTGTAACGGCGGGCACAGGCACTTTGTCCGGTCCTCAAGCCCCAACGCCTTTACAGGATAGCCGGTATTGATCATCAACGTGTACGCGATAGACTCGGAGGCCCCTGCTATCTCGTGACCGGGGTCCACGACCAGCCCGATCTTGCTGTCCTTCAGAGGCTCGATGAGCCTGCTTGACAGGGCGAACGGTTTCAACCATATGATATTTACGAGGTTGCACCTGACCCCTTCATTCTCAAGGAGCTTCAATGCCTTTTTAGCCTCGAACCTTGTAGCGGATATCGCGTAGATGGTGATATCCGCGCCGTCGGTTGATTCATCTGCAAGCTCGTCTTTATTGGAGTACGACGCCCTGTGCTCGCTACAGATAAACGGGTCGTCGTTTTCCATGTAGATCCGCCATACCTCTTCGTACTCGCGCGGCGTCATGGGGGAAGCGACCTTGAAACCGGGGAAGTGCATGAACAGGCTGTGGAGGACGCCGGAGTGCACGGGGCCGAGCCCTTCGGCGGCTATCGCCCTTACGAATACCGGGGCCGACCTTCCGTGGAGGTCTTTGAGCTTTGCCGCGTAGAATATGAGAGGACTGCCGTTCAAGATCAGAAAATCCTGGAACCTGACCACGAAGACAGGCCTCCTGCCGGCAAGGGCCGCGCCGGCGGCGATGCCCGCTCCTGCCACGTCTGTCATCGGGAGCTCGACGATGTTCCTTGCGTCAGGGACCGTGTTGTTCACCCATCCGACGGCCGAGATGGATTCCCCAAGGAGCATCCCGCCGCCTTCGAGGTGCGCCCTCGTTATCTCCCTGATAGTCTCCGCAACTGTCCTTGGTCCCATACCTTCTCCATGGAGTGCCTTTCGGCCTCTTCTATACCCTCTGCCTTGTCCTTGAGGCCCGCGTGCTCAAGCGCCGCCTTGACATCTAAAAACCTGTCCCACTCCACAGGGCCGTCCGTGCCCACGCCAACATGCCAGTTGGCCCTGCATGTATAGATGTTCATTAGCGCCGGTCCCCTCTTCGTAAGCTCTTTAGCCTTGAGATAGATCGTCCACGGGTCGTCCGAGAGGTCTTCGGAGTCGATACCAAAGGCGCTCGCGACCCTGGAGACCCTCCACGAGCGCCGGGTCTCCACGGTTGTGAGTATCGAGAGGTTGTTGTCCTCGCATACGAAAAGGACCGGCAGCCTGTGAGTGGCGGCGAAACCGAGGGATGAGAGGACGTAGTCCTCCTCTGCCGCGCCGTCGCCGAAGATGGCGAGGGTAGTTTCCCTTGACGCCAGAGCGTAACCTACGGCGAGGGGGACGTTCTCGCCGATGAGTCCGTGATGGCCGTGCATCGTAACGCCGTCATCATGGCACTGTACGCAGTTGGAGCCGGCCCTGCCTCCGCTCGTCCCGGTGGGGAGCCCCATGAGCTCGTCCCTGAGCCTCACGGGGTCACCGCCGAAGGAAAGATAGACCCCGTGGCACCTGTGCTGGGCGAATATGACCGGGCGGGGGAGCGCGACCGAGAGCGCGGCGGCGACCGTCTCCTGCCCGGTTGAGAGATAGACGGGCGCGGTCACGAAACCGTCTTTAACGGCCCTTACAAGACCTTTTTCAAAATAGCGGGTCCGGCAGACGCGCCTGAATATCTCAAGCGCCGCGTCCTCTCCGACAAGGGCCGGGCCGTTCTCTATCAAGGCGAAATTATGGGACCTCATATGTGCGCCTTCGCGTA
>JACREV010000247.1 GCA_016218095.1 Deltaproteobacteria bacterium
CTATGATGGATTTCAGGTGCTGGAGGTCGTTTACCTCGACCTCGAAGGTGCAGACGGCCTTGTTGTCCTGGTTGGTCCTTATGTCCGCGCTCGAGATGTTCGCGTCGGCGGCCTTTATGGCGTTCGTCATCTCGGCGAGCAACCCCTTTTCGTTCCGGCAGAGGACCTCTATCTTTGCCGGCCTCGTTGCGCGCGCCTTCTTGTCCCACTCTACGTCGATCTTCCTCTCGCTGTCTATGTTCATGAGGTTCGAGCACCCCATCGCGTGTATGGCAACGCCCTGGCCGTGCGTGATGAACCCGGCTATCTCGTCACCGGGGAGCGGGTTACAGCATTTGGCGAACCTGACCATCACGTCCTCAACGCCCTTTACGATGACCGCGTTCCCCGTGGGCTTGGACTTGAACTTATCGAGCACCTTCCTGAAAAAGAACTTCTGCTTCTGTTCGAGCTTCTCGGGCGGCAGGATCTTGCCGAGTATCTGGTGTATCGAGACCTTGCCGTAGCCGATGGACGCTAGCAGGCTGTCGAGGTCCTTCAACCCCAGGTCCTTCCCTATTTTATCAAGCTCCCCTGACTTCAAGAGCTTCGCGTACTCGACCCCGTGCTTGAAGAACTCCTTCTCGCAGATCTCCTTTCCGAGGTCTATCGACTTCTCCCTCTCCTCGGTCTTTATCCACTGCCTGATGCGCGCCTTTGCCTTGGAGCTCACAACGAACTTCAGCCAGTCCTTCGACGGGTGGTGCGACTGCGCGGTCACTATCTCGACGACGTCGCCGTTCCTGAGCTTGTACTTCAAGGGCACCATCCGCCCGTTGACCCTGGCGCCGGCGCACCTGTTGCCTATGTCGGTGTGGATGGCGAACGCGAAGTCAACGGGGGTCGCTCCCACCGGGAACTCCTTTACCGCGCCCTTCGGCGTAAAGACGAAGACCTCCTCGGGGAAGAGGTCGATCTTGAGCGACTCCATGAACTCGTCGGAGTCCTTGAGGTCCTTTTGCCATTCGAGGAGTTGCCGGAGCCACGCGAAGTTCCTGTCGTCCTTGCCCCCGGCCGCGACCCCCTCCTTGTACTTCCAGTGCGCGGCGATCCCGTACTCCGCTATCCTGTGCATCTCCTCGGTCCGTATCTGGACCTCCATCCTGATCCCGTAAGGCCCGACTACAGTCGTGTGGAGGGACTGATATAAGTTGAGCTTGGGTATCGCTATGTAGTCCTTGAAACGCCCCGGCACCGGCTTCCATAAGGAATGCACGAGCCCCAGGACCTCGTAGCAGTCCTTTATCTCCTTTACCACGACCCTGAAGGCGATGATGTCGTGGATGTTCTCGAGGTCCACGTCCTGGTCGCTCATCTTCTTGAAGATGCTGTATATCTGCTTGAACCTGCCGGTGACCTCGCCCGAGACCCCGTGCTCCTTGAGCTTCTCCTCGATTATCCCCTTTACCTCTTCTATGTAGCTCTCCCTCTGGAGCCGCTCCTTCGTGAGCTTGTCCTTCAGCCATGAGTATTTTTCAGGCTCAAGGTACATGAAGGCGAGGTCTTCGAGCTCGAACTTCATCCACCCGATACCCAATCTGTTCGCGAGCGGCGCGTAGATGTCGAGCGTCTCCCTCGCTATCTTTTTCTGCCTTGCCGGGTCGAGCGCGGATAAGGTCCTCATGTTGTGGAGCCTGTCGCAGAGCTTTATGAGGATGACGCGGATGTCCCTGCCCATGGCGAGGATCATCTTACGGAAGTTCTCGGCCTCCTGGTCCTCCTTCTTCTCGAAGGTCATCCTGCTCAATTTGGTGAGACCGTCGACGAGGTTCGCCACCTCTGCCCCAAAGACCTCCTCTATCTTTTCAATCGTTGTGTGCGTGTCCTCGACCGTGTCGTGGAGGAGGCCTGTGGCGATGGACGCCGGGTCCATCTTGAGGGAAGTGAGTATGTTGGCTACTTCAAGGGGGTGGTTAAGGTAGGGCTCTCCTGACATCCTCGTCTGGCCCTGATGGACGACCCCGGAGAAGACATAGGCCTTCTTTATGACATCGAGGTCAGCGGACTGGTTGTAGGCGGCTACTTTTTCAAGGATTTCCTCTAATCTGACCATATCATATCAATTTAACGTAAAAACAAGGACTTTTCAATAGGCAACGCCTTTTGAGGTGTCCACTTATTTTACAGCCTTAAGAATATGATAACTATTTGATTCTTTTTGCTTTTTTGAAGACCGCCCCTTCGCTCAAAAAACGACCCATAATATCCTTTACACTTTACAGGATTTAAATACCTTTGAAAGTGGGATTTTTCAATTAAATCAATAAGTTAAAAATTTAAAAACTTGGTTCGTTTTTTGCATGAAATCATAATGCCATGCTCAGTGAAAATTTAAAGAAGGGCACAATATAAAATGAAAACCAGGAAGGTCAAGACCACGTTTCTGGCCCTGCTTGCGGCCTTTTTCATAATGACGGCCGGGGGGTGCGACTACAGGGACGGAGGCGGGGCGCTGACCCAGAAGCTCACGGCAGACTACCACGCCGTCTTCCTTGACAACGGCCAGGTATTCTTTGGAAGGCTCAAATCACCCTCCTCCGATTTCATCGAGCTTACCGAAGTCTTCTATGTCAGGAGCGAGACGAATAAAGAGACGAAGGAAGTAAGGAGCGTTCTCATCAAGAGGGGGCAGGAGTGGCACGGCCCGGACATGATGTTCGTGAACTCGAAGCACGTCACCCTTATCGAGCCGGTATCCCCCGGATCCAAGGTGGGCGAGCTCATAAAAGAGGCGGCCTCAAAGGGCGCAGGTACGGACAAGTAGGTTTTGCCCGATTTTGCAATCAAGCCATGTTGAACAGAAGGGGTATTCCATGAAAAGAAAGATGCTTTTGACGCTCTCGGCACTGCTCCTTTCGGCAACGTCTTTTTCCATAGCGAATGCGGAACCCAAGTTCTGGGATTCCGGGCTTTGCGGCTCGGGTGGTTCATGGACGACTGCAGACGCTTGCTGGTCAGGTAGCGGCCAGCCTGCAAGCGGGGACAGTGTTTATCTGAGACCTGACCCAATAACCGGCGGCTACACGGTAACCTACGACAGCAACTCCAACATCAACCTTGAAGATATGAAGGTCGGAGAAGGGTCGCCCGGGACTGTCACGCTCGAGATCACGGCCCCATTCGCCTCTATAGATACCGTAAATTTCAGTGTAGGTGCAGGGAGCGGTTACTGGGCGGGGGCTGGCTCCGGCGTTGTAGCGCAGTCAGGCGGGACCGTCGGCGCTGACTCCCTTGTCCTCGGTTTAGGGAACGGTGACAGCGGCTCATACACGCTCACAGGCGGTAGCCTCTTTGCGGATACCGAAATCATCGGGGATTCCGGCTCCGGCGTATTTACCCATGACGGAGCGACGGGGTCCAGTAATACCACAAATGACGCCACTGAGTTGTCTCTCGGAAACCATACAGGCTCGCACGGCACTTATAACCTCGGGGCCGGGGAGCTTACATCGGATGTTCAATACATAGGCAGTTATGGAACCGGGGAGTTCAACCAGACCTCTGCGCTCAACTCCCATAACACTACGGGCAGTCTTATCCTCGGGCTTGGAAGCACTGGCGACGGCACCTATACCATGATGGGCGGGTGGCTGACGGCCGGCTCCGAGAACATAGGCTACTCAGGCGGCGGCGACTTTACCCAATATGACGGGCTCAATAGCGTCTCGGGCGATCTGACCATAGGCGCATATGGCGGCTCAAGCGGCAAATATTCCATGATCGGCGTCCTCGGGGGCAACCCCACACTCACCGTTGCCGGTGATATATATGTCGGAATTTATGGCAAAGGCACGTTCACCCAGGAAGGCGGTTCAATTACGGCCGCCAACGAGTACATTGGCTATGGGGGCGGAGGCCAGGGCGCTTTTACACAAAATGACGGGACAAATACCGTCTCAGGCGCGCTTTACCTCGGTTATGGCTCCACAGGCTCCGGCACATACAACCTCAATGGCGGCTGGTCCTCCGTGCTCCAGGCAGGGGCCGAGCTTGTAGGCCATGACGGCAACGGCATCTTCAACCAGTCAGGCGGGTGGAATATCGTAAGCGCCGACCTTATTGTCGGCTCCGGCGCAGGCACGGGCGAATATAACTTGAGCGGGGGCAACATTTCCGCCTCCAACGAGGACATCGGCATCGGTACAGGCCTCGGGGTCTTCAATCAGACCGGCGGTTCCAACCAGGTCTCAGGCACACTGACCATCGGAGCCAATGGGACGTACAACCTGAACTCCTCGTCCTTTGCCAGCCTCAACGCAGGGACCATCGTAAACAACGGCACCATCAACTACTCCGGCGGAGACGGTTACATCTCCGCCACAGGCGGGAATATATGCACATACTGTGGAAACTATGACCCCAACGCGACGACATTCGAAAACAACGGCACCCTGAACATCAGCGGCGCGAGCGCAAAGACCATAAACGGAAACGTCACGAATAACGGCACGGTTAACGCCGTCAACACCGACATCACCTTCAACGGCACCTTTGTCAATAACGGCGAATACTTCAGCGACCCGTCGTCGAGCTATTTCGACGACCTCATCATCAACCAGACCGGCTACCTCGTCGGCGGGACCGGGGACAACTTCTTCATCTCCGGCGACCTCATGAACTACAGCGTCGAGACGTCCCTCTGGTATACGGCCGACTCATACCTCGGGTTTACCGGGATGACCCTCCACGAGTTTTATCTCGCCGGATGGGACAGCGCGTCAAGCATGAGCTTTTCATGGGACACGCTCGAACTCAGCGACGGAGGGTCGATATTCCTTAACGGCGGCAACGGCGCATCCCTTTATGTGGACAACCTCATCTTGAGCGCGGGCTCTTCCCTTGACCTTAACGGGTTCAGCCTGTACTACTACAGCCTTACCGACTTCGGAGGCTCGTACTTCAACGGCCAGCTCATCAGCCTGGCGAGCAATGGCGGTCCATCGGAAGTGCCTGAGCCCTCTACGCTCCTCCTCCTTGGCAGCGGAATAGTTGGTCTCGCGGGCTTGCGTAGATTTTACAGGCGGCCCGGAGGAGCATGAGGCCCGCTTGACGCAAATACCACGGATTATCTAGAACAAGTCCCCGCGTCCGCACCCCCCCCACTGGGAACAAAAAAAAGGGGGCCTCTTCAGAGGCCCCCTTTTTTAATGATTGGTTTATCCTGAGACTTACTTTTCGTGACAGGTCCTGCAAACGCCGGAGCCGGTGTTGCCGCCGACCCTCCTTATGAACAGGCCGTTGGACTCGGCTTCCTGGTCCGCGGTCACGTTCGAGTAGGTGGAGTCGATCTCCTGCCAGGACTTGTTGTTGAAGTGCGGGTCGTGGCAGGACGAGCACTCGACCCTGTCGTTGGACGGGCCGCGCAGGAGATCCGCGATAGTAGCGGTATCAGAAACAAACCCCTTAACCGCCCAGAGGTTCTTGGTCATATTGCCGTTGTCATATGTCGTGGCGCTTGTGTTGAGGTCTGAGGTAAGGTCTATCGCGCTTATGGTCGTATTGACAGGTCTTAGTCCCGCAACCGTGCTCGCATTGTAAACTATAGAGACTGGGTGGTCGTTTGTAAGGTCAAGACCGAGATTGAGCCTTGAACTCGTCATGAAGTCGGAGACCGGGGAGCCGAAATCATAGAACACGAACCCCCTGTCAGAGCCGCCGGCGACAACCAATCCTTTACCGGGCGCGTTGACGATGTTGTCGAACGTGGTCACGCCGTCATGACAGCTCAAGCACGCGAGCGTCGTCGAGCCTATGTCGGAGTTCACGACCGTCGTGCCGCCTATGGTCGTACCGTAGGCCGTAAAGCTCGTCGGGGCAGAGGTACCTCTGTTCCACATGGGAGTGAGAGTGATGGTCCATCCCTGGTTGGTATGGTGGGGCGTATGACAGAAGACGCATATTTCGGTCGTCCCCAATCCAACCGGGCCAAAGCCGGTAGGGTCGCTAGCGCCGATATGCATACTGAAACTGCCGAGGTTGTGCCTTGAGCTTGCTATGCCACCCGCGGGATCTGGGGCGGAATAGGTATCAAGCGCGGAAGACTCACCGACGGCAAAAAGACCAAGACATAAAGCTGATACAGCGATTGCCAGATTTCTTTTCATTGCGCGCCTCCTTCTCTTTATTTGTGTGCACAGATCGTTCCGACGGCAAAAAAAAAGCCGTCGCTTGGCCTATCATAGGCCCCTGCGCGGCATCGCATCGCCGGAAGATCGCACACCCGCCTTGAGTGCGCAATCAGAAAAACTTAAATATTTTGTTGATTTTTTTTCACATTACTCCTTTATTAAAAGCTTGTCAAGAAAATTCTTAAAATATTTTAATAAAAAAAATGGCACGTTTATTTTTCAATGGACCATGAGCTTATCCAAAGGCGTTTACCTTGCTTTACCCACCTGTTTTTGCTATCATTTCCGAATGCGTCGTTTGAAGATACCCCTTGCAGTCATCGCCGGGATTTTATTGATAATTTCCGGCGCTTACATCTACTTCACCAGAGACCTTCCCTCGCTCGGCGCCCTCGAGGACTACCACCCGAACCTCGTAACAAACGTCTACTCCCATGACAACAGGATCATAGGCGAGTTCTACATCGAGAGGCGCGTCGTCGTGCCCTTGAGCAATATCCCTCCGCACCTCATAACCGCCTTCCTGGCCGCCGAGGACACGAGGTTCTTCGAGCACGAGGGGATAAGCTACATATCCATCCTCCGCGCCATGGCCAAGAACCTGATCGCCGGGAAGGTCGTTCAGGGCGGCTCTACGATAACGCAACAGCTCGCCAAGAGCCTTTTAAGCTCTGAAAGAAAGCTCTCCAGGAAGGTCAGGGAGGCGATCCTCGCCTACAGGATAGAGAAGCACCTGACGAAAGACGAGATACTCACGCTCTACTTGAACCAGATCTATTTCGGCAACGGCGCCTACGGAGTCCAGACCGCGGCGGAATCTTACTTCGGCAAGGACGTCGAGGACCTCGACCTCTCCGAGGCCGCGCTGCTCGCGGGCCTTCCAAAGGCGCCTTCAAAGTACTCGCCGTACGCCTCGATGGAGCTTGCGCTGAGGCGCCAGGAATTCGTCCTCGGGAGGATGGTCGAAGAGGGCTTCGTAACAAAAGAAGACGCGGCGAAGGCGGCGTCCAAAAAGCTTAAGCTAAGGCCAAGGAAGGCTGATAGTCTAGGCATCGCCCCGTACTTTACCGAGAACATACGAATCTACCTTGAGGAGAAGTACGGGCAGGAGGCTGTCTACAAGGGAGGGCTCGAGGTACACACGACGCTCGATGTGGAAGCGCAGAAGGCCGCGAACATCGCGGTAAGGGACGGCTTAAGGGAGTACGACAAGAGGCACGGCTACAGGGGGCCCGTGACCTCGCTCAAGACAAAGGAAGAGGCCGACGCCTTCAGGGCTGAGGCAGATAAAAAGATGCTTTACGAGCCATTGAAAGATGGTGAGATATACAAGGGGATTATCACGGCCGTGAACGCGAGGAACCCCGCGCTCATGGTAGACATAGGCTCCAGGCACGGGGCCGTGACGGGTGCGGACCTCGAATGGGCGAAGCTATATAACCCGTCGAGCGCCCCTAACGGCGGCAAGCCCGAGACAGACATATCAAAGATATTCCACGCCGGGGACGTCGTCGAGGTGATGGTAAAGTATCTGCCGCCGCAGAACTCGATGATACTGCCGTTGAAGCTCGAGCAGGAGCCTGCGGCGCAGGCCGCGCTACTCGCCATAGAGCCCGAGACCGGGGCGATAAGGGCGATGGTCGGAGGCGCGGACTTCTCGAAGAGCCAGTTCAACAGGGCGACCCAGGCCATGAGGCAACCCGGCTCCTCTTTCAAACCCATTATCTACACCGCGGCTATCGACAGGAATTATACCCCGGCGTCGATCGTAATGGACTCCCCTCTCGTCTTCGACGAGACTATAAAGGAGACTCAGTGGAGGCCGAGGAACTACGACGAGCAGTTCGAGGGGCCGACGACCATCAGGGAGGCGATAGCCCGCTCCCGGAACATCATCACCATAAAGGTATTGAAGGACATAGGCATAGACCATGTCCTGAACTACGCGAAGCTCCTGGGGATAGACTCTCCGCTCGCGCGCGACCTCTCGCTCGCCCTCGGCTCTTCGGCAGTGACTTTGGAGGAGATGACGACGGCCTTCGCGACCCTCGCCAACATGGGGGTGAGACCCGAGACTATGTACCTCACGAAGGTAACGGACCGGACCGGGGCCGTGCTTGAGGAGGCCCAGCCCTTCACGACCCCCGTCATAAGCCCGGAGACGGCCTACATTATGACGAGCCTCCTTCAGAGCGTCATCGAGCGCGGCACCGGCATGAGGGCAAGGGCGCTTGGCAGGCCCGCGGCAGGCAAGACCGGCACCACCAACAACCTGAACGACGCCTGGTTCATCGGGTATGTCCCGGGGCTTGCGGCCGGGACCTGGATAGGGTACGATGAAGAGAGGGAACTCGGGAGGGGCGAGACAGGCGGAAGGGCGGCGCTCCCCATCTGGCTCCGTTTCATGCAGGGGGCTACGGCCGGGATGCCGGTAAGGGGTTTCCCCGCGCCCGAAGGCATTGAATTCGCCAAGATCGACCCCGAGACCGGCCTCCTCGCCTCATCGGCTACGGAAGACCCGGTATTCGAGGTCTTCAAGGCCGGGACCGCCCCTAAAGAGGTAGCGGCGGGCTCGGCAAGGTCGGCGTCATCCGACTTCTTCATGATGGATACCGGCTCAAAGCCGAAGGCCAGAAAAATAGAGCCGCTGGAGCCGGAAGACTAAGCGCCATGACAAAGCTCGTCGACTCATACGAACGGAAGATCGATTACCTCCGCATCTCGGTCACCGACCGCTGTAACCTGAGGTGCGTCTACTGCATGCCCCCCGAAGGCATCGATCTTACGGAATCCTCGAACATCCTCAGGTACGAGGAGTTCTACCGCATAGCGAGGATAGCCGCGGCGCACGGGGTATCGAAGATACGGATAACAGGGGGCGAGCCGCTTGTAAGAAAGGGCATCATAGAGTTCCTCGCCTCTCTAGCCGCCATCCCCGGCATAGAGGACTTGAGCCTCACGACCAACGGCGTGCTCTTGAAGGACTACGCGCAGAGGCTCAAGGACGCCGGCCTGAAGAGGGTGAACGTCAGCCTCGATTCGTTGAAGCGCGAGAGGTTCCAGAAGATGACGCGCGGGGACAACCTCCAGGACGTGCTCGAAGGGCTGGATGCGGCGGAGAAGGCCGGGCTCACGCCTGTAAAGATAAACATGGTCGTCATCAAGGGCTTCAACGACGACGAGGTCCTGGACTTCGCCCTAATGTCAAAGTCGAGGCCGTACCATGTAAGGTTCATCGAGTACATGCCCTTCAACACCCAGGAGGGGTGGCAGAGGGACAAGTGCCTCACCATGAAGGAGCTTAAGAATATCATAGAAGAGAAACTCGGCCCCCTTGAGCCGGTAAAGGACCCCAAGGGCGGGGCGGGGCCGGCGCGGAGATACCGCTTCAAGGACGCGCCGGGAGAGGTCGGCTTCATAAGCCCTGTCTCGGAGCACTTCTGCGGCTCGTGCAACAGGCTCCGCCTCACATCCGACGGCAAGCTCCGCGTCTGCCTCTTTTCGGATTCCGAAATAGACATAAGGAAGGCCTTAAGGGACGGCTCCGGCGACGAGGTGATCGAGCACCTCCTTTTCAAGGCGGTGGCCGAGAAACCCGAGCGCCACCACATAAACGAGAACATATTCAAGAAGTGCTC
>JACREV010000252.1 GCA_016218095.1 Deltaproteobacteria bacterium
ACCCCACGGCGCGTTCTCGACCCCGGCCTTCATGCCGGTCGGCACAAAGGGCGCGGTAAAGGGGGTGACGCCCGATGAGCTAAAGGGCCTCGGCGCGGAGATAATACTCTCCAACACGTATCACCTCTATTTGAGGCCCGGCCACGAGCTCGTAAAGTCCTTGGGCGGGCTCCACAGGTTCATGAACTGGGACGGCCCGATACTCACGGACAGCGGCGGGTTCCAGGTATTCAGCCTCTGCAAGCTCCGGAAAATTGACGAGGAGGGGGTGCGCTTCAGCTCCCACCTCGACGGCTCGCGCCATCTCCTTACCCCCGAAGGGGCGATAGAGATACAGGAGGCGCTCGGCGCGGATATCATGATGACGCTCGACGAGTGCACGCCTCACCCTGCGACGCGCGAGTACACCGAGAGCTCGATGAACCTGACCCACAGGTGGGCAAAGAGGTGCAAGGACGCGAAGAGGAACGAAAATCAATCTCTCTTCGGCATAGTCCAGGGCGGGATGTATAAGGACTTGAGGCGCGTAAGCGCCGCGTCCATTATCGAGATCGGCTTCGACGGCTACGCCCTCGGGGGCCTCTCGGTCGGCGAGGAAAAGCCCCTCATGCAGGAGATGATAGCCGAGACCGCGCCGCTCCTGCCGGAGGAGAGCCCCAGGTATCTCATGGGTGTCGGCACGCCCGCGGACCTCGTATTCGGGGTCTCCCAGGGGATCGACATGTTCGACTGCGTGATGCCGACCCGGAACGCCCGGAACGGAACTCTCTTTACAAGGCACGGGAAATTGGTTATAAAGAATGCTCAATACGAGCGGGACCCGGCCCCGCTTGACGAGGAGTGCGCCTGCTACACGTGCCGGAACTACTCAAGGGCCTATTTAAGACACATCTACATGATGGGAGAGATCCTCTCGTCCCGGCTTAACACGGTCCATAACCTCCACTACTACACGACCCTCATGCGAGAGATGAGGGAGGCTATAGCCTCCGGGAGGTTCGAGGAGTGGAGGAAGGGGTTTTACGAGATGAGGGCGCCCGCCCCGGCCTGAGAAAGATCGCGCATCGTCGGATTTACGGACGGGCCGCTTAAGCGGCGCCGTCGTTTTACATACCAAGGAGGTTTTAAATGATATTTTTCCCCGTTGCCCTTGCCTTTGCCGAAGACGCCCCGGCCCAGTCAGGCGGACCTTTCGGCAGTCTCATGTCCATAGCCCCGCTCGTCCTCCTCTTCGTCATATTCTACTTCCTCCTCATAAGGCCCCAGCAGAAGAAGGCCAAGGAGCACAAGCAGATGCTCTCGGAGGTGCAGAAGGGCGACAACGTCATAACCAACAGCGGAATATACGGCAGGGTCATCTCCGTCCAGGACGAGACCGTGACCGTCGAGATAGCCGAGAACGTCAAGGTAAAGATCGCCAAGGAGGCGATAGCCGTAAGGAAGCCCCAGGGGTAGTCTTTGCCGGTTGCGGCGGTACGAGCCCCCGCCTTTTTACGCCAGGCTCGAGTTTAACGAAAGCGCCCGAAAGGGCGCGGTTTTTATTTTAAAAGGAGTCGACAGACCAACCGATGAGAAGTATTTTCTGGCGCATCTTCCTTCTGGCGGCATTCACGCTCATAGCGATAGTGCTCTTCCTGCCCTCCACCCCGGCGTCCCCGCACCTGCCGAGGTTCTGGTCCGATAACATCCCGAAGATAGTCCTCGGGCTCGACCTCCAGGGCGGCATGCACCTCGTCCTGAACGTCGACCAGGAGAAGGCCGTCGATAACCATGTCCAGAGACTGGCCGGCTCTCTCGAAGACGAGCTCAAGAGAAAGAACGTGGCCTACGGGACGGTCTCCAGGGAGGGCGTTACATCCATCGGCGTCACCTTTCCCGACGAGAAGTCCAAAGAGGCGATAACCCGGATCGTCGCCGACGAATTGGGGGTCTTCACGACACCCGCGTCCGTTGACGGAAAGCTCGTCTTCACGCTCATCGACCAGGAGGCCGAGAGGATAAGGGACTGGGCGCGCTCCCAGGCGCTCGAGACCATAAGGAACAGGATAGACAAGTTCGGCGTTGCCGAACCCGTCATACAGAAGCAGGGCGAGAGCGAAGTCGTCATACAGCTCCCGGGGCTCAAGGACCCGGAAAGGGCGATACAGCTCATAGGAAAGACCGCGGTGCTCGAGTTCAGGCTCGTCGATGAATCAATGGAGGCGCAGAAGGCCCTTTCTACCGGCGCGCCCCCGGGCTCAGAGATACTCTACCAGCAGACCCGCGACAAGCAGACCGGAGCGGTCCAGAAGACGCCTTATCTCATAAAGAAAGAGGTGCTCCTCTCAGGCGACTCCTTGTCGGACGCGCGAGTCGCCTTTGACAGCCAGTACAACGAGCCTTACGTCTCCCTTACCTTCGACTCCAACGGCGCGCGCATCTTCGAACGCGTCACGAGCGAGAGCGTCGGCAAAAGGCTCGCCATCGTCCTTGACGGCAATGTCCACTCCGCCCCTCAGATAAGGGAGGCTATAGCCGGCGGCAAGGCGCAGATAACCGGCGGCTTCGCCTACGAAGAGGCTACAGACTTGGCCATCGTGCTCCGCGCAGGGGCCCTGCCCGCGCCCGTCAACATCATCCAGAACGTAACCGTCGGCCCGACGCTTGGCGGGGACTCCATCAAGGCGGGCGTCCGCGCCGCCGTTTTGGGCGCGCTCTTCGTCCTCGTCTTCATGGCGGTCTATTACAAGGTCTCGGGGCTTGCCGCCGACTTCGCCATATTCCTTAACATCGTCATGCTCCTCGGCGCGATGGCGTGGCTGAATTCCACGCTGACGCTACCCGGCATCGCGGGCATAATACTTACCATAGGCATGGGGGTCGACTCCAACGTCCTCATATTCGAGAGGGTCAAGGAGGAGCTCCGGGCCGGAAGGACCCCTCGCTCCGCCATAAGCGCCGGGTACGACCACGCCTGGTACACGATCATCGACTCGCATGTGACGACGCTCATTACAGCCGCCGTGCTCTTCCAGTTCGGCTCCGGCCCGGTAAAGGGATTTGCCGTCTCCCTCAGCCTCGGCATACTCATAAACCTCTTTACCTCGCTCGTAGGCACAAAGGTATTCTTCGACATACAGAGCGAGAAGTTCA
>JACREV010000249.1 GCA_016218095.1 Deltaproteobacteria bacterium
AAGGTGAGCGAAGCATAAGGGCGGAAGAGGCGAGCGAGCCCTTTTGCCAAGAAGCCCCCCGGCAGGGCGCAAAAACCTTTTTCCTCCGGCAATTTATAAAAAAGTCCTTTCAGAATTTTATGGGACCCCCATGAACCTCCGCCCAGCCATCTCGGTGCCTCTACCCTGGCTCATCATCCTCTTCGGCAAGGTCTTCGGGAAGAAGGGGGAGAAGCCTCGGGCAAGAAAGAGGCTCTTGAAATTCCCCCGCTCCCTCTCCGTCACCCGCGAGGGAAAATGGTTCATAGGCATACTCCTCTTCATAGGGGTCGCCGCGATAAACACCGGCAACAACCTCCTCTACCTCGTAGTAGCCACGCTCCTCTCGCTCATAGTCATCTCCGGGATCATGTCTGAATCCACCATAAGGGCGGTCACGGTCGAAAGGACCCTCCCGAGGCGTGTATTCAAGGGCTCACCGGTCGTCGCGAGGCTCCTGGCCCGCAACAGTAAGCGGATCTTCCCGTCTTTCTCTTTTTACGTCAGGGAAATCGCCGAGCCTTCCGTCACAGCCGGGTCCGCGTACTTCCTTAAAATCGATCCGGGCAAGGAGACGATGAGCGCGGTTAAGTACACCTTCAGGGAAAGGGGCCTCCTCCGGCTGACGGCCTTAAAGGTCGAAACAAGGTTCCCCTTCGGGTTGTTCCTTAAAGGGCGCGAAGAGGCGTCACTCCAGGAGGTCCTCGTCTACCCCTCTACAAGACTCAAGGCAAGGCCTGCGCTCCTTGCAACCGATTCCGCCTCCGGGGCCGAGAGGTCCAGGGGGCGCGGCGGCGCCGCCGAGCTCTATGGGCTGCGCGACTACACCTTCGCAGACGACTCCCGCCACATACACTGGAGGGCTGTCGCAAGGACGGGCAAGTTGCTCGTCAAGGAGTTCGAGCGCGAGAGGGAGCGGAAGGCCGTCATAGTCTTCGAGAACCATGAGGCAAGGGACCCCCGCGTCTTCGAGGACGCCGTCGACGAGGCCGCCTCGTACGCCGAGTATCTCCTGGGGGAAGGGTTCTCGGTGGGGCTTAAGACCCTGACGAATGAAATAACCCCTCGCGCGGGCAGGGACCAGCTCGAGAGGATACTCTACTCGCTCGCGCTCATTACCCCGGCTCAGTCGAAGGGAACGCCAGGGGTAAGGGTGCTCGCTTCCTGAGATGAACTTAAGCGCTTACACCCTCATAGTGACGTACTTCATGGCGGGCCTGGGGCTCGCGGCGGTCTCGCTCGTCGAATCGATCGGTTCTGCCTTCGTCCTCGCCATGGCCGGGGCTTCCGCCTTTACGCTCGCCTTGAACCTCAAGGGGAGGAAGGTGATACCCGGCGCGGTATGGAACCTCCTTGCCGCGGGGGTCTTCGCGTTCTTCCTCGCCGACTACCTCGCCTTCTCCGGGAGCCTCGTCGTTGCGGCCTCAAGGTTCCTTACGGTCCTCCTCGTACTCAAGCTCTTCGACCTTGACCGCAACCGCGACTTCGTCATCGCGTACGCGATAGTCTTCTTCCAGATACTCGCGGCCGCCGCCTCGACAATAAGCCCCCTCTTCCTCCTCATACTCTCGCTCTTCATAATCGGCGCGATATGGGCGATGATCGTCTTCAACATGAAGAGGGACTACCAGGAGGTCCACCCGGCGGAGCGGGACTTCCCGAGGGTCTCCTTCGGAGGGCCTTTCTTCGCCTATGTAATAGCCGCTTCGATATTCTCGGTTGTCGTCACCTTTATGATCTTCTTCATCATGCCGAGGATGGAGTTCGGTTTTTTTCAGAGAAAATCCCTGAATACCGTCAAGGTCTCCGGCTTTTCAGACCGTGTAGACTTAGGGACCATGGGGCCGGTAAAGGAGGACTCGACGATCGTCATGCGCGTGGGGATGGACCCGAAGGCCCGTCCAGCGGGGCTCGTCTACTTCCGCGGAATGACTCTCGAGAGCTACGACGGCAGGGGCTGGTCAAAGACCGTAAAGGACGAGACCATAGTAAGGAGGGATTCCGGAGGGGTCTTTAACCTCACAAGGCTTGAAGGCAAGACGACCGAGCAGTCGATCCTCCTTGAGCCGCTCGATACCGACGTCCTCTTCGCGGCTGGGAACCCTGTTGCGATCGAGGGCCCTTTCCAGAACATCTGGTTCGACCGGTCCGGGACGATACGGCTACCCTCGCCCCCGTACTCGCGGATACAATACAAGGCAAGCTCGGTCCTCTCTCCGGTAAGGGGAGACCCGGGCGCGCCTCCCCCCGAGTACAACGATACCGCTTATCTCGACGAGAGCCCCGAGGGCGCGCGGATAAGAGGGCTTGCGGAGTCCGTGACAGAGAATGTCACCGGCGCGCGCCCGGCGGCAGAGGCGATCGAGGCGCACCTTAAAAAGAATTACACCTACACGTTAAACCCGAAAGGAAGGGCGGATCTAAACCCCCTTGACGACTTCCTCTTCAACTCAAGGCAGGGATATTGCGAGCACTACGCGACGGCGATGGCGATAATGCTCCGCTCAAACGGCATCCCTTCGCGTATTGTCACCGGGTTTCTGAACGGGGAGTGGAACGAGCTCGGGTCATACTACATAGTAAGACAGCAGGACGCGCACAGCTGGGTAGAGGCGTTCATCGAGAACGAAGGATGGGTGAGGTTCGACCCCACCCCCGAGGCGGGGGTAGCGTCATACAAGCCTTCTCCCGTATCGCTCTACATGGACCTTCTCCGCTGGAGGTGGAACAGGTACATCATACAGTTCTCTTTGAACGACCAGAGACAGTTTGCGGTCAAGTTCGAGGGCGTTGGGGCCGGCATGCTCGAGAGCCTGCGCGGCGCGCTCTCCAGGAAGACCGCGAGGGGCGGCGCCTCACCCTTCGCGCTCGGGGCGATCGTCGTCGTGTTACTGGCGGCTCTCATCGCGTGGAGGCTCTACACGCGGAAAAAGGTGCGGACGCGCACGCCCCGTTTCTATTCCGAGATGCTGATGACGCTCAAAAAAAAGGGGCTGTTAAAGAGACCAACGGAGACCCCGCTCGAGTTCGCGGATAGGACCGGGCTCCCGGAGGTAAAAGACATAACCCTTGCCCTCCACATCGAGAGATACGGCGGCAGGAATTTGAATGAGGCGGAGCGCAGAAGCGTGGAGGCGGCGATTGAGAGGCTTAAGAGGAGCGCTTGAGGGAATGTTTTTATGGTGCGCACGGCGCACCCTACGCGGCTTCATGTGCCTTTGTCTTTAAAGACAAACCAGGGATAGGGTGAGCGACCTTAAGGGAGGAAGTGACGCGCGAGCCGAGGGAGATTAGACGCGAAGCGCTCAAGGGGCGAGCGCGTGGGACGGGGAGGACGGAGGGAGCGA
>JACREV010000035.1 GCA_016218095.1 Deltaproteobacteria bacterium
CTATTACATCGGCAAATACGAGGTCACGCGCGGCGAGTTCGCCAGATTCGTCGGCGAGACAGGATACAGGACACAGGCCGAGACCGGGCAGGGCTGTTACATCATCTACGGCGGCAGGGTCTGGCAGAACCAGCAGGACCTCTACTGGGAAAGGCTCAAGCAGGACGACAACCACCCGGTCGCCTGCGTCACATGGAACGACGCTGGCGAGTTCATAAAATGGAAGAACAAAAAGACCGGGCTTAAATACCGCCTCCCGACCGAGGCCGAGTGGGAGTTCGCCGCCAGAGAGCGCGGCAAGGTGATGAAGTACAGCTGGGGTGTTGACGGGGACAAGCCCCAGGGCAATGTGGCTGACGAGGCCGCGCACAGGGAGCTTGCCGAGGTCTTCCCGGAGAAGACCTACTGGAAAGGTTACGACGATGGGTATGTCTTCTCGTCACCGGTCGGCACCTACAAGCCGAACGGGCTCGGGATTTACGACATGTCCGGGAGCGTCTGGGAGTGGATGTACGACCTATACGACGTCGACTATTACAAGAAAAGCCCCAAGGACAACCCGAAGGGGAACAGGACAGACGGGACGCACGTAAGAAAGGGCGGCTCCTGGGCCGACGACTGGCGCCACCAGAGGATAGCCAACAGGTCCAGGTCGTTCGACTTCAGGGCAAGGTTCGATCTGGGGTTCAGGCTGGCGATGGAGAAGTGAGTTGGATTTGTTGGGTTACGCTACGCTGCTAACCCAACAAAACTCATAGTCCAGCCAAATTATAGCTCAGGAAGTTGAGTCCAAGAATAAGTGGTAGGATATGGAAGCTTCGCGTTTTTAATCTATTTTATACAGGTTCTTTGGGTCGGAATATAAATACCTGTACTCCTCCCGGAGCGCCTCGATGAACCTTTTCTGCTTTCTCCAATCATTCTTCTCACCGAACGGTGAAAGGTTTGCGCTCTTCCTTTCTTTGACTGTTTTAAGTTTTGGAAGGCCGATTATTACATAGCTATCAAACGGATATTTTCCGCTCGTCCATACCTGCTCGGCGTTTATCGTATCGGCGTCGAAGGGCAGGTCGAGCTTTTTCATCCTCTCCAAAGGGTTCTCTACGGGTATATAGGACGACCTGTTCCAGTCGTGATTTTTGATGAACTCACGGTCTTCCGTGTAAGGCGGGAAATTGAAATTCTTTTTGAATATTATCCCCTTGTAGTCGCGTAGGTTGGGTTAGCGAAGCGTAACCCAACATTTTTTTATTAAAACTCTGGTGGGCGGAGCCCACCCTGCAAAACCACAAAACAAAAGGGGCTACGAAACTTCGTAGCCCCTTGTCTTATCTGGTGGAGGGTACCGGGATCGAACCGGTGGCCTGCTGATTGCGAACCAGCCGCTCTCCCATCTGAGCTAACCCCCCGCTATGAACGGCCTCAATAAATGACCGACATGGACCTTATTAAGAAACCCCGCCTTCACGGGCGGGGTCTGAATATATTTAGCAGAAAAAAGGGCTCCGCGCAAGCGGATAATTCAGGCTGCTGAAAAAGTCCATCTGCTTCGTTGTCTTCGGCGCTCGTAACTGCGGCGTACATACAAAAGTACGCCTCGTTCCTCGCTTCTCGACGCCTCGCATCTGGAGCTTATTTGAAGCCTGAACAAAATTCCGATATCCCTGATCAGTGCAGATACGTCCTCATCCCCTCAACAAGGCCGGTCGGCTTTATGCCGAAGACATCGGGGAGCGCGTTCCTATCCGTCACATTGTCCTCCTCGAGCATGAGGAGCGCGTCCCTTGTAAGGGGCGGGTGGGATAAAAACTTTTCCATGAATGCCGCTCCAATGCACATGAGCGGCATGGGCGCATGGACCTTCAACCTCTTCCTCCCGATCGCCCCTGCTATCGCGTCGATTATCTCGTCGAACGACAACGCCTTTGGCCCCGCTATCTCGTAGGTCTTCCCCTTTGTCGCCTCCATCCCGACTGAGGCCGCCAGTGCCTTAGCGACGTCCTTTACGAATATCGGTTGCATCCTGTTCTTGCCGTTCCCGGGCACGATGACGAAAGGGGAGAGGCGCATTGCGGAGGCGAACGTGTTCGTGAACTTGTCCCCCTCGCCGAACATGACCGAGGGCCTCAAAATCGTGTAGTCGAGGCCGGACGATCTTACTATCTCCTCGGCCTCCCACTTTGTCCTGTGGTATTCGCTCACCGCGTCCTTCCGGGTGCCGAGCGCGCTTATGTGGATATATCGCTTAACACCTGCCTTAAGACAGGCCTCTACGACGTTCCTCGTGCCCTCGACGTGGACGCGCCTGTACGTAGCGCCTTTTGATTCGACGAGTATCCCTACGAGGTGGATGACGGTATCGACGTCTTTGAATGCCGGCGGGAGTGTCGCCGGGTCGGTGACGTCTCCCTTTACGAAGGAGACGCCTTTTTGGGCGAGTGGTGCGGCTTTTTTTGGGTCTCTCGCGAGACAGACCGCTTTGTACGACCTTGATGCGAGCTCGATTGCGAGGTGAGTGCCGACGAACCCTGTTCCGCCGGTCATGAGTATCATTGCCGTTTGCCGAGTATGTCCCTGATCGTCTGCTTGAGCTCGGTAAGGTCGGAGGACTTAATAACATATGCGTCTGAGGCCCACGTGCCGAACTCGTGCTTGTAGTGCGGGTACGCGGTGCAGAGTATGACGGGGAGGTCCTTCCACCTCTCCTTGACCCTCCGGAGGACCTCAACGCCGTCCATGCCCGGCATCTTTATGTCGAGGAGGACGAGGTCGATCGTGTCGCTCTCGAGTTTTTCGAGCGATTCCTCGCCCGAGGCGGCGAGCTCCACGTCCCAGCCTTCGTCCTCGAGCTCCTCCTTATAAAGGAGCCGAAGACCCTCTTCGTCGTCGACTACCAGAATCCTTTTTTTCATAAAAAGACCCCTGATATTCTTTTGCCGGGACAGGCCCGGTCTTCAAAATGAGGTTGAACTGCCGATGCTTCTATACTTTAAGACGGCCATGCATCAGTCCGCCTCTTACAACATTAATCCATCTGCCGCCGTCGGCCCCTCGTCCCCGCCGCCCCCCTCTGCCCCTTAACCGGCGGAGCGGAGCTGTCTTAGGTACGGGAGCATCACCCTGAAAGTTACGCCTACGCCGGGGTTGTTCTCGACCTCTATCGCCCCCTTGTGGCGGAGGATTATGGAGTTGGTTATCGGGAGCCCGAGCCCCGTGCCGTGCGTCTTGGTCGTGAAGAACGGGTTGAATATGAACCCGAGGTTCCTGGGCTCTATGCCGCCGCCGCTGTCGGCTATGGAGACGACGGCCCTGCCGCCTTCGAGCGAGGTGGAGAGCTGCAAAACACCGCCGTGTTCCATGGACTGTATCGCATTGACAATCAGGTTGTCAAAAGCAATCTTGAGCTGTTCGCGGTCGACCTCCACGCCTATCGAAACCTCTGAAAAAGCCTTTTTCACCTGGATGCCGTGGGCCGTGAACTCGTCCTCGAAGATCTCCAGGACCTCGTCCATGATCCCGTTCAGGTCGTCGGGCCTGAGGTTTACGGCGCTGTCTTTGACGAAGCTCGTGACGCCGTTCATGAGCTTCTCTAATCTCCCGACCTCTTTCAATACCTGGTCGACGTACGGTATGCACGGAGAGCCGGGGCCGAGGTGCTTTTTGAGCCTTCCGACGAAACCGCCGATGCTTATGAGCGGGTTCCTTATCTCGTGAGCCAGTGTGGCGGCCATGTCGCCGAGCGCCATGAGTTTTTCGGAGGACGCGAGCCTCTCTTCTATTTCCTTAAGCTCCCGGTGTATCCTCTCGTGGGACTCCGCGAGGTCCGCGCATTTTATGAAGGACGAGGCCTGGAGCGCCATTATGCCCAGGACGCGGCGCTTCATCTTCGAGACCTCGGCCTTCCTCGCGGACTTCAGGTATACGACCCCGAAAAAATTCTCCTTGTCCTTCAGCGGATATGCGAGCGCGGACTTGTATCCCTTGAGCCCCGCGTCATCGACGCCTTCCCATACCGTGGACGCCGGGTCTTTCTTGTATATCTCGACGGGGGACTTTTTCTTTTTCACGAGGCCCGGGAGCCCCTGGGTCTCGCCGTAAGACTCTATCAAGGTTATCTCCTCGCCCGCGAAGGCCTTTTTCTCGAAGACCTTCTTTTCAGGGTCGAGGATGTAGAATACGCACTGCTCGTACGGGACGGCGTCAAGGAGGAGTCTGGCCGCGCGGGCGAGCTTCGCGTCGAGCCGGAGGCCCGAGAGCGAAAGTTCCGTCACTTTTTCTATTATATCATATTCCATGCGCAACCACGGGGCCTCAAGGCCTGAGCGGTCCGGAAAACGCCTTTCAGGACGCGCCCTTCTCTGCCGGGGGCCTCTTCGGTAGCTGGGGGCCTGGCGTCAGACGAAAGCCCCCGCCCCTTGCCCCTTTAGACCTTCGCGTCCCGGAGGAACTTTGCCGCCTCTTCCGGCGGTGTCGGGTTTATATAGAACCCGGACCCCCATTCGAACCCCGCCACCTTGGTGAGCTTGGGTATAAGCTCGAAGTGCCAGTGGTAGAACTGGGTGGCGCCGTCTTTCACGGGGGCCGCATGGAGGATGAAGTTGTAAGGCGGATAGTTGAGGACCTTGTCCATCCTCTTCAAAACGTCGGAGAAGATGGTGGATAAGTTCTCGTAGTGGTGTTTCTGGCAGTTTTCGAAGTTGGACTCGTGGACCTTCGGGAGTATCCATATCTCGAACGGGGCCTTGGGGGCGTAAGGGGTCATGGCGATAAAGTCCCTGTTCTCGGCTACTACGCGCAGGCCCTGCATTATCTCCTGCCTTATGATGTCGCAGAAGACGCACCGTTCCTTGAAGTTGTAGTACTCGAGCGCGCCGTCGAGCTCTTCAGCGACCCTCTTGGGGATGATCGGGAGCGCGATGAGCTGGGAGTGGGTGTGCTCGAGGGAGGCCCCGGCGGCCTCTCCGTGGTTCTTGAATATGAGGATGTAGCGGAGGCGCGTGTCTTTCTTCAAGTCTATTATCCTGTCCCTGTAGGCCCAGAGGACCTCCTCGAACTGCCTGGACGTGAGCTTCGAGAGCGTGTCCTTGTGGTCCGGGGACTCGATTATGACCTCGTGCGCGCCGACCCCGTTCATCTTGTCGTAGACGCCGTCGCCTTCGCGGTTGAGCTCGCCTTCGACCTTCAAGGCCGGGTACTTGTTCGGCACGACCCTTATGTGCCAGCCCGATGAGTTGGGGCCTCCGCCGTTTTTCCTGTAAGCGAGGACCTCGGGCGGGGTCTTGGATTCGTTCCCCGGGCAGAACGGACAAAAGCCCGCCTTGGTCGTAGGCTGTGTGAACTCGAACTCGGAGGGGCGTTTGCCCCGCTCTGTCGAGATGATCACCCATCTTCCAACTATCGGGTCTTTTCTGAGTTCAGGCATATTTTACCTATCAAAGGGAGTGAGCGTCCGGGGGGTTGCGCCCGCGGCGCCTGGTTTATTGATATATCGCATCCGGCGCGGGATTCTTGAATAGCGCGCCGTTTGTTCTGAGGGCGTGAGATGTACGTGTGCGGTGTGTAGTCCTACAGAGTCGTTTAGGTGGCGCCCCTGCCCTTTTCCTGCTCTTCTTCCTCTTTCTTGCACTCTATGCAACAGGTAGTGACCGGCCGTGCCTCGAGCCTTTTTTCGGAGATCGGCTCCCCGCAGATGTCGCAGATGCCGTAAGAGCCGTCGTCGATCCTTTGTATGGCCTCGTTTATCTTGGTGATGAGCTTCCTCTCGCGGTCCTTGACGCGCAGGAGAAAGTTCCGGTCAGTCTCGTGGCTCGCCCTGTCCGTCGGGTCCGGGAAGTTGTCGTCCTTCGCTTCGCTCATCCCGTTGACGGCGCGCTCGGCCCCGCTTAAGAGCTCATCGAGTTTGCCGTGGAGAAGATTCCTGAAATACTCGAGCTTCTCTTTTTCCATAATCCAAAAGTATAACCGAAAAACACTCCCCCTGTAAATAGCTAAGTTCTGTCCTCGCCGGACAGGCAAATCCGTATCGGACGGCTTTGAGTCCGGGAGCCTTGAGCAACCTGATTTGAAATTGGCCGTACGCCGAGTACCCTCGCCGGACGGGCAAAGTTCATATCGAGATAACCTGGCTACCCTTGCCTCTATAGCTTCATTGGCCCCGCGCCGAGCGGTCCTTGCCGGACGGGCAAATCCGTATCAAATGGCTGGAGAATTGTTTGACCCGGAGACTCCGTACCAACTTTGGCCCTGCGCCGAGCAGTCCTGGCCGGACGGGCAAATCCGTATCGGACGGCTGAAGATTTAATTACCACAAAGGCTCCATACCAACTTTGGCCCTGCGCCGAGCAGTCAGGAAAAATAACAATTTTATAGGTAGCCAGGAGGCTACTCCCTCGTAAACTCTCCGCTCTTGCCGCCCGTCTTTTTGACGAGCCGTATGTCGGTAAGCGTCATCCCCTTGTCCGCGGCCTTGCACATGTCGTAGATGGTAAGCGCCGCGACGGAGACCGCCGTTATCGCCTCCATCTCCACACCCGTCTTCGACGAGACCTTCGCCGTAGCGGTTATCTCTATGCCGGGGAGGTCCTTATCCGGCGTAAAATCGACGACGACGCTCGTTATGTTCAAGGGGTGGCAGAGCGGGATGAGCTCGCCCGTCTTCTTCGCCGCCATGATGCCGGCGACCCTCGCGACCCCGAGGACGTCGCCCTTTTTCACCTCGTTTGCGAGTATGAGGTCGAGGGTCTCCTTTTTCATCACGACCCTGCCCTTTGCGACGGCCACCCTCTCAGTGACATCCTTGGAGGTCACGTCGACCATCCGCGCCTTGCCCCGCTCGTCTATGTGCGTAAGCGTCATCTCAAACCCCTTTTCAATTCACTTCGACTATATGCCCGTCCTTGACGGTCAGTAGGAAGAGCCTCTTTTTAGCCTCTCCGCGCTCGTCAAACGAGAGAGCGCCTGCCGCGCCCCTGGACTTAAGGGCTTTCAGGCGCGCCTTTATCGTCTCCCTGTCGAGCGTGACCCCGTCGCCTTCGAGGCTATCCCGCTTTTCAGGTATGGCGGCGATGAGCATCATCGCCGCATCAAATGCGTGCGCCTCCAGCACCCCGGGCTTTTTCCCGTAGGCCTCCGTGAACCTCTTTACGAACTCCTCTGTCCCGGGCCTCGTGCTCCCCGGAAAGAACCCGTCGACGAATACCGCGCCCTCGACGTTCGCCCCGCCGAGCTCGACGAGCTTCTCCGAGTTCCAGCCGTTGGCCCCGAGGAGCTGGACTCCCTTGATGCTGAAGTAGTCGAGGTAGGGGGTTATGAGCGCCGCGGTCGCGTAGGAGTCCGGGATGTAGAGAGCCTCTATCCGGGCCGTCGGCTTGTACTCCTTTATCTGCCTCCTCCCCTCTTTCCGCTCCTTTTCCTGCACGACGAAGAGCCTCTTGATCTCAGCGCTAAAGTCGGTATGCCCCTCGGCATACGAGCCTGTCCTGACGGATTCCGCGCCGAGCGCCTTTACATTCATCTCGAATAGCCTTGCGAGCTCGGTCCCGTAGTTGTTCTGCGGGTGGAGGATCGCGAACCTCTTGAGCCCTAAGGTCTTTACCGCGTGCTCGGCGATAGAGGCGGCCTGCTGCGCCGGGGTCATGAAGTTCCTGAAGACGTAGTCCCCGGCGTCCGTTACGCCTTCCTTCTGGGAGAGCGTCACGACCGGTATCCTCCTCGCCTGGGCGTGCTTGGCGGCCTCTATGGCCGTTGAGGATAAGAGCGGCCCCACGAGCCCGGCGACCCTGCCGTCATGAGCAAGCTCGGAGACAGCCGTCTCGACGGAGGCCGGGTCTGACCCGACGTCCTTTACAATGACCTCAACACCTGCGCCGTCAGCCTTCCCAAAGACCGACGCCGCGAGGAGCACGCCATTAAGCGCGTCCTCGGCGTAGGCCGAGTACTGGCCCTTCAACGGCAGTATCACTCCTATCGCCGGGGCGGTTGGCGCGCCGAAGTTGCCGGATTCGGCCGCAGGGGAGTCGATCTCCCTCAACAGCCGCAACGCCTTTGCCCTTAGATCCAGCGAGGCCCCCTGCCCCTCGGCCACCGGCAGAAGGAGCGCCTTCGCATCCCTTACGCGCCCGGTCCGGGCCCGGAGCATGCCGAGCTCGTAGAGGGCGTCGAACTTGTACCTGGACTCCGGGTGCGACTCGAGGAGCTTCTGGTATATGGCGGAGGCCCTCTCAAAGTCCTTGCGTTCGATATATACGCGGGCGAGGCGCAACAAGGCCTCGTCTATAGCCGGGGCCTTGGAGTTCTCCTGGACGAATTTCTCGAGCTCTTCTATTATGTCCGCCTTCGTCCCGCTAGCCTCCAGCGCCTCGAATATCTCGGGGAGGTTCCTTGCCGGGACGGACGCGGGTATCAATACGAGGAGGGAGAGTATTATGGGAAGGACGAGACGCGTGAATTTCATTCAAAGATTTCCTTGACCTTGGAGAAGAAGTTCTTCCTCAACGGGGTAGTGTCTTCCCCGCTTATCTCGGCGAACTCCTCGAGGAGGTCTTTCTGCCTCTTGTTGAGCTTCGTCGGGGTCTCGACCTTTATGATCACCTGCTGGTCGCCGCGCCTCCCGGTATGTACCGACGCTATGCCCTTGTTCTTGAGCCTCAAGACCTTGCTCGACTGCGTGCCCGCCGGGATCTTGAGCTTCACCTGGCCTTCGAGCGTGGGCACCTCTATCTCGGCCCCGAGCGCGGCCTGAGCGAAGCTTATAGGCACCTCGCAGATGCAGTCGTCGTTCTCTCTCCTGAATATCGGGTGCGGCAATACCGTCATTACGATGTAGAGGTCGCCGGGAGGGCCGTTCCTCTCGCCGTACTCGCCCTCGCCGGAAAGACGGAGCCTCGAACCGGTATCTACCCCCGCAGGGACCTTTACCGTAAGGGACCCCTGTTTCCTGACCTTGCCCGCGCCCCTGCACTCGTTGCACGGGTCTTTTATTACCGTCCCGGCGCCGTTGCACGCGGAGCACGGCCTTGAGATGCTGAAAAAGCCCTGCTGGAACCTTACCTGCCCCGCGCCCCTGCATGTCTGGCACTGTGTCGGGTAGGTGCCGGGGCGCGCCCCTGACCCGTGGCATGTCGAGCACTCGGCGGTCCTCGGGATGTTTATCGTTTTTTCGGTCCCGAAGGCCGCCTCCTCGAACGATATCTCGAGGTCGTATCTCAAGTCCGCGCCGCGCTCGGGTCCGGGTCTTCTCCTGCCGCCGCCGCCGAAGAAGTCCGAGAAGACCTCTCCGAATATGTCCTGGAAGTCCGCGCCGAAACCGGCGTCCCTGTAGCCGCCTGGGCCGGGGCCGGCGCCGGGGCCCACATAGCCGAACCTGTCGTACTGGGCCCTCTTGTCCTGGTCCTTAAGGACCTCGTAGGCCTCGTTTATCTTCTTGAACTGCTCTTCCTTGTCCTTGTCCCCGGCGTGCTTGTCCGGGTGGGACTCGTGCGCGAGCCTCCGGTAGGCCTTTTTTATCTCCTCGTCGCTCGCGCCCCGGTCTACGCCGAGGACCTTGTAGTAATCCTTCTCATCCATTTAATAATTTTCCGCCTCTCGTTATCTAAAATCAGTGCACGACCGGGGCTTTTGAAACGGCCACCATCGCGGGCCGGAGCAGCCGCCCCTTGAGCGTATAGCCCTTCTGGAATTCCTTTACGACCGTCCCAGGCTCCCCGACCTCTTCTTCGGTTATCGCGTGGTGGACGGCGGGGTCGAACCTTTCTCCGACGGACTTTATCTCCTGGAGGCCGTTCTTCTTGAGGACCGAGAGCATCTGGTCGATCGTGAGCTTTACGCCCTGCCGGAGCGATTCGAGGTTCTCTTCCCCGTTGGCGTGGGAGAGCGCGCGCTCGAAGTTGTCGACGATCGGGAGTATCTCGGATATAAGGTCCTCGTTGGCGAAACTGATGGCGTCCTGCTTCTCCTTTTCGGACCTCTTCCTGTAGTTGTCGAGGTCTGCGACCGAGCGGAGGTACCTGTTATGGTTCTCCTCCGCCTCCTTTGCCTTTGCCTCGAGCTCGGCCCTCATGCGGGAGACCGCCTCCTCCGGCGTCTCAGCTATCTCGGAGGGCTGCCCTTCGACCATCTCCTCTTCCTGTAAAAAATCTTCCTGCCCGTTTTCTTTCATGTGCGCACCTTAAAAAAGATTTTTCCCCGACTGGGGGGAAATGCAATATAGGCCTGGCTGTATCCGTTAACGCCGCCGACGCGCGCCCCTACTGGAACACCTTGCAGAGGAGCCCGGCTGTGTAGTCGACGAGAGGGATGATCCTCGCGTAGTCCATCCTTACCGGGCCTACGACGCCGAGCGCGCCGATGGTCTCGCCGCCCCTCGCGTACGGGGCGGTGACGAAGCTCAAGCCCTCGAACTCGCTCACGAGCGATTCGGACCCGAGATAGATGTGGATGCCGCTCTCCTCGACCGACTTATCCAGGATCTTCAGGAGGAGGTTCTTCTCCTCGAAGGCGGCGAAGAGCTTTTTCATCCGCTCGAAGTCGGCCCGGAACTCGGGTTGTTCGAATATGTTGACCTTGCCCTCCACGTAGAGCCCGTCCTCGGCGGTCTCATCGGCGGCCATGGCCCCGAGCTTCAAGGCCCCGGCGAGGAGCTCGTCGTAGAGGTTCTTTACGTCCCTCATCTCTTCTACGATTTTCGCCCTCAACTCCCTCATAGTCAAGCCGCTGGCGATGGAGTTCAAGTAGTTGGAGGCGGATTCGAGGCTGAGCGTCGAGGACCCCGCGTCCAGCCTTATGACGCGCGTCTGGACGAGGCCGCGCGTCGAGACGAATACGGCCATGATGGACGTCCTGTCGACAGGGAGCATGCTTATCCGTTTTATGACGAAGCTCTCCCTCTTCGGCACGAACATGAGCCCGGCGCAGTTGGTAAGGATGGACAAGGCGCGCGCGGTGTCCATGAGGGCGGCCTCCATATTAGCCGGCGTCTCACAGCTCTTCCTTATGAGCTCCTTCTGCTCGTTAAGGGGCTCGTCGAGCGCGCCGAGGCTGTCGATATAGAGCCTGAAGCCCTTGTCCGTCGGGACGCGCCCGGCGGAGGTGTGGGGCTGTGCGAGGTAGCCCTGGTCCTCGAGCTCGGCCATGATGTTCCTGATGGTGGCCGGGCTCAACCCCATGGGGTACTTGACCGCGATAGCCCTGGAGGAGACCGGCTCGGCCGTCTGTATATAGTCCTGGACTATGGCGTTGAGGATCTTTTTTGAACGGTCATGCGTCGTATTCATATATTGATATAATGGCCTTTTTCAGCGTCCTTAAAAAGATACCAACGGCAAAAATCATTGTCAAGCTGGAAAGAAGCTTGTAATCCCGCGCTTTTTCAAGCCGCCTCAGAGCATCCGGAGGAATACCGAATCCGAGAGGACCGCGCCTTTACGCGTAAGGGTCAGGTCCTCTCCCTTGGACGCCATGAGGCCCTCGCCGATAAGCGCGAGAGAGGCCGGAAAGGCCTCTTTTGGATACGTGCCGAACCTCTCCCGGAAACAGTCGCCCCGGATGCCTCTTTCGAGCATCCGGAGCCCCAGGACCATGGATTCGAGCATGGATTCGTTCCTCGCGAGCGACTCATCCCCCTTTATCGCAGAGCCTTTTACAGAGACGCCCTCGATATATTCTTCAAGCGAAGGCGTGTTCCACCACCTCCGCCCCCACTCGGGGAAAGAGAGGAACGAATGCGCGCCGACGCCGCACCCGATGTAGTCTTCGATGCGCCAGTACCGGCTGTTGTGGACGGCTTCCATTCCGGGCCTGGCCCAGTTCGAGATCTCGTAATGCACATATCCCGCGTCCTTTAACGTACGGACGGCGAGCTCATACATCTCCGTCACATCGTCTTCGTGCGGGAGCCTCTTCGTGTCCTTATACAGTTTGAAGAACTCGGTCCCTTCCTCGAGCGTAAGGCCGTAGAGCGATATGTGCTCTGGCCCAAGCTTAAGCAGGCCTGCCACACTCTCCTCCCAGTCCTCCACCGACTGGCCGGGGACGCCGAACATGAGGTCGAGCCCGATGTTGTCGAAGCCGGCCTCGCGCGCCTCCTTAAAGGCTTCTACGGCGCGCCCTGCCGTGTGCGTCCTTCCGAGCGTGGCGAGTATCCTGTCGTTGAGGGACTGGACGCCTATGCTTATCCTTGTGACCCCGGCCTCGTAAAAGCCCTTGAGCCTTTCGACCGAGACGGTATCCGGGTTCGCCTCCATCGTTATCTCCGGGCCTTTGGGGCAACATCCCGCAAAGGCCCCCCTTACGGAGCCGACGAGCCTCTTTATAACGGAGGGGGATAGGAGCGCAGGCGTCCCTCCGCCGAAGTATACGGTCTCAAGCGGCCTCTGCGAGAGCCCCTCCCTTTCAATGACAGAGGAAAGTTCCTTTATAAGGGCGTCGGCGTAAGCCCCCTCCTCGGCTTCCGTCAGCCCGGGTTTCGCAACCGACTTGAAGTCGCAGTACGGGCATTTACGGAGGCAGAAGGGTATGTGCAGGTATACCCCTATCGTCCTTTCCTCTCCCTGTACTCCCATATCCTCTCCAGCATATCTTTCGGCGTGATCCTGCCCAGGAGCCTCATGCCGTCATCGACTACGAATACCGCCACCGCCTTTTTCCCTTCCATCAACGCCATAACGGACGAGGCCGCGGCCTCGGGGCCGATGCAGGCGAAGGCCCTCTCCATGAGGTCCTCGACCTTGCCCTTCTCTATCCCTGAGATGCCCTCAAGAAGACCCAGAGGCCCGTCTGACGCAACGAGCCCTTTAAGGAGGCCGTACGCCCCTATCTGTCCTACGAGCCTCCCTTCGCCGTCTACCACGGGGACCACCGCGGCGTCCTTCAATGCATTGAGCGCCTCGGCTATCGTCGAGCCGATACTCACCGCCTCCGCTAAACCCATTATGTTCGCCGCTACCATAAGAACGCCCGAAAAGGTGGTTATCCCCATATAATAACAGATAACTGTCCAGGGGTGTTAACCCAATCTCACAACCCTAAAAACCCCTTGACAAAATAAGACCGCGACATTATTATGGGGCCTCTACTGAAAATTTGAGACCTTTCCGCAACTGACGGAATCAAGATGGGGGACCATCGGGGAGCGGGGGGGCGGGTTTTAATGTCGACCGTCTGGGCACTCTGACCGGCTCTTTGAAAGGGCCGGAAAAATGTGCTCGGGCGGTTTTTTATTTCCCGCCTCTCAGGGCAAAAAAGCTTGACAGTTCAAGGGGTTAGAGGGAAAATAAGCTGTTCACAACGGAGAAAGGGTCATGTACTGGATAAACCTATTCAGGCAACGAAAGATCTTGAACCTGTTTTTATACGGCATAGCCTTTGCGCTGGTATTTTCACCCGCGGGCCTCTTTGCCAATGAGGCGGCGACAGAAGGCGGCGCGGCGCACGCGGCCGCATCATTCCCGCTCATATTCCTCTGGATAGCTATAATCCTCATGCTCGCGAAGGTCTCTGCCCTTATCGAGCGCGTCGGTCAGCCAGCGGTCCTTGGAGAACTCCTTATAGGCGTAGTCCTCGGCTCCCTCTACCTCTTCGGCATAACGTTCTTCGAAGACATAAAGACGAACGAGATAATCCACTTCCTAGCCGAGCTCGGCGTCGTAATACTCCTTTTCCAGATAGGGATAGAGTCGAGCGTGAAGACGATGATGAAGGTCGGCGTCCCGTCTTTCCTAGTAGCCTGCGTCGGCGTCATACTCCCCTTTGTCGCGGTCTACTTAGGCGGCCCCTGGCTCGCCCCGGGGCTTAGCAGTGTGGCGTACATGTTCCTCGGCGCGACCCTTACGGCGACGTCCGTCGGCATAACCGCCCGCGTGCTCCAGGACCTAGGCAAGGCCCATACCCCTGAGGCGAGGACTATCATAGGCGCGGCGGTAATAGACGATGTCCTCGGCCTCATAATACTCGCGGTCGTCTCGGCCATAGTCATACAGGGCTCGATAGATGCTAAGACCCTCACGATCATAATCCTTAAGGCTGTCGCCTTCCTCGGCGGCGGCATAATCATAGGCGGCTGGCTCGCCCCGAGGTTCAGCAAGTTCTTCTCCAAGGTGCACACCGGCATAGGGATGAAGTTCGCGGTCGTCATATTCTTCGGCCTCGTATTTGCGTACCTCGCCGCTCTCGTCGGGCTCGCGCCGATAGTCGGCGCATTCGCGGGCGGGCTCATACTCACCCCCGTATACTTCGACGAGTTCTCGGACCCTGGCTTCGTAAGCGACCTAAAGGCCGCGATGAACGAAGAGCGCGTTGACGGAGGGCTCGCAAAGAAGCTCGACAACATCATACACACCCACTCGCACAGGCACATAGAGGAGTTCGTCCAGCACCTCGGCCACTTCCTCATCCCCATCTTCTTCGTTTTGACCGGCATGCAGGTAAAGGTCGCGGCGCTCATGGACGGGAAGGTCGTGATGATGGCGGTCCTCATCCTGATAGTAGCGTTGATCACAAAGGTGCTCGCGGGATGGGCCGCCGGCAAGGGGATGAACAAGCTCGCGGTTGGCGTGGGCATGATACCCCGCGGAGAGGTCGGCCTCATATTCGCCAACATGGGTAAGACGATGGGCGTAATGGACGACGCGGTATTCTCGGCGATGGTAATAGTCATCATGGCTACGACCCTTGTAACCCCGCCGATGCTCGCCGCGGTCTTCAGGCGTATACAGGCATAAGTACGGACGACATACACGAAAAAAAGGGGGCCTTCGGGCCCCCTTTTTTTATCATTTGCCCCTGCTCGAAGCTATCCCCCAGGCAGGGCCGCCCGGAACTTCCTTACGAACCCCACAGGCTTATAGCTCTCCTTCGCCTGCCGGAGTCCCTCGTCCCCCAGGTCCTGCTCTCTGTTTATAAGCTCGTACTTGTCCGGCAGTATCGAGGCGAAGGACCGGTTCACGAACTGCAATAGCCCCTTGTAATCCCCTGCCCCCTTCTCGAAGTGGATGACGAAGGTCGATGGGTTCAGCTCCTCCCCGAGGGTGAAGGCGGCGGGTTTGCCCTCTACGTAATATATCCCGCCGCAGAGCTGGAGCGCGTCCATCTTAAGGAGCGCCTCTTTCGCGGCCTCGTAGTCGCCGGGAAACTCCGCCGCCCTCCTCCACTCCTCGTTCACAAAGAGCGCGTCCTCCGTGTACTCGGCGAGGAGGGGCCTGCCTTCGAACCTGTATTTCCCGACAAAGGCGTTAACGAGGTTCTTCTTCCTGTGGTACTTCCTGCCGGAGAGCTTCGAGAGCTCCTCACGGTCATAGAGGTAATCGAAGTTGTCCCTGTCCTCGTATATCCCGTAACCGAGTCTTCGAAGCTCCCCTGCCTGCCCGGCCGTCGCCGCCTTCATCTCCCCGAAGCTTTGGAATAGCCTTTTAAGCATGGCCTCTTCCGGCAACCCGAAAGGCAGCATGAAAAAAGGCGCCCCGTTGTCGTTGCCTGTTATCGCTAAGAGCCCTTCCTTGAGGGAGGTTGCGGCGTAGTTATGGGTTTTTCTGAAAAGGTAGAGGTTCGCGAACGAGAACTCTGAAATTTCCGGCGAGAGCGCCTTGAAAAGCGGGTGGAGGACGGGCCGCATACTGATGGATACGGGCGCGATCTCCGGGAATTCCGGGATATTGTTTGTATTTATCAAAAGAAGCTCCTTTGGCGGCACCTCTAACCGGATTATACCAGATTGACCGTTGAGCATAAGCTAAAACCTTCGTGAAGCGGCCTGAATGTAAAAACTTCCGCCCCGCAATAAAATTATCTTTAAAATTAAATGGTTGGTAGAATTTTTTAGCCCTTGCCAAGGCCTCCCCGCCCCCTTCCGTGTAACTTATGTCACTGTGCGTTTTCAGGCCCTCTGCTATATACAGGGTGCGTCAAAATACGCTTTTCCGGCAGGAGGGAAAACATGAAGAGGTCGATAGCTGTCGTATCCGCGATTTTATTCCTGGCCGCGGCGGGCGCCGCGGAGGCTGAGATGACCACGATCTACGGACCTGTCTATGTGACAAAGGCGAAAAAAGAGCACGGCCACCACGAGGACAAGACGAAGCTCACATTCACGGCGCCTGTGCCGGGGGCCGGCAAGATAGTCATAAAGAACGGCGGCGACGGGGGCAAGAAGTCCCGTGTGGCATCTGCCGAGGTGGAGCTGAACGGCGAGGAGGTCGCGGACGAACACGATTTCAACAAGAATGTCACCGAGCTTACCTATGATGTGACGCTCCTTGCGGATAACGAGATGGAAGTCGAGGTAAAGTCCTGCAAGGAATGCGAGCTCCAGATAACGGTAATGGGTGAGAAGGCGGCTCCGGCCCCAGTGGTCCTGCCCACGAGATAGATTTAAAGTCCCGCAACATGTCCCGTCCGTTCCGTTCCCGCATTTTCCGGCGCTGATGGAGGCCCGGGCCCCGTTTGATAGTGTCCCACCGCTCAGGTCCTTGCCGCCCCTAGGGGCGGCAAGGACCTGACCTCCCCTCTTCTGAATTTAACGCAGTCCTTGACAGGTGACCTTTCCACCGGCCGTGCGGCCATCACTTTACAGGGCAGGAAGCCTTTTTGTAAGTTGCCAAACTGAGCGAGGGCAGGGTAAAAAACGGCCCCCAACATCGCCCTCTCCCGCAAGGGGAAGGGGGCAAAATGCGGGTTCAGGTTTATAACCTGAACCCTTTTGATTCGTGACTCGATATGCGCTAATTGACTACTTCTGCCAAAGGCCCTTTTGCGCGCTCCGCGCGCTTATTCGCATGGCTCCCAGCGCTTTCCACCTCCCCCACCACGGCTCTCAGGACCCAGCTGTTTGCGCGCCGAGCGCAAGCGTCTAATCTAACCCCGGCGCGCTCGCCTCTCCCTCCCTTAGGCGCTCTCCGCCATGCGCCTGTGTGTTTGTAAAGACAGAACAAAAAAACGTATTTTTTTATTTTTCAAAAACCCCCCAGGCATGGGGTGAGCGACCTTAAGGGAGGAAGCCTTATGAGCGAGCCGGGGAAGTAAAAAGGCGCGAAGCTTACTCAGGGGCGAGCGGTCCTCGCCGGACTGGCAAATCCGTATCGGACAACTGTGCTTCAGGTAGACTTAAGTGACCCGATTTGAAATTGGCCCCGCGCCGAGCGGGGGAGGGGGAGGGCGTAGCGAGAAGCCCCATGCCGAAAAAA
>JACREV010000251.1 GCA_016218095.1 Deltaproteobacteria bacterium
AGCAACCCATCTTTTTTGAGCCCCTCGACGACCGCGACCCTCGCCTTTGACCTGTCCATGCCATTGAACTGCCCGGCGTTCGCGTTCATGACGGCGTTGTCGTCCATTATCTTCAGCGTCGGGAGGTTGTGCCTCTTCGAGACCTCGAAGTCGTTGAAGTCGTGCGCAGGCGTGATCTTGACCGCGCCCGTGCCGAACTCGATTGCGACGGACTCATCGCCTATTATCGGTATCTCTCTCCCGGTAAGCGGCAGTACCAGCATCTTGCCGATAAGTCCCTTGTACCTCTCGTCCTCGGGGTTTACGGCGACGGCCGTATCCCCGAGCATCGTCTCGGGGCGTGTAGTGGCGACGGTCAGGGACTTCAAATCCCCGACAGGATCTTTTAGCGGGTACTCCATGTAGTATAGACTGCCTTCAGTCTCCGCGAACTGGACCTCGAGGTCTGAAAGCGCGGTGTGGCACCTCGGGCACCAGTTTATGATGTAGTCGCCCCTGTAGATGAGCCCCTCTTTATAGAGCCTTGTGAAGACCTCCCTTACGGCCTTCGACAACCCCTCGTCCATCGTGAAGCGTAGCCGCGTCCAGTCGCAGGAGGCGCCGAGCCTCTTCAATTGGTTGATGATCGTCCCGCCGGAGTCCTCCTTCCACTTCCAGACGCGCTTGACGAACTCGTCTCTCCCGAGCTTGTGGCGGCTTCCCCCCTCTTCGGCGAGCTGTCTTTCAACGACGTTCTGCGTGGCTATGCCCGCGTGGTCTATGCCGGGCAGCCAGAGGACATTGAAGCCCCGGAGCCTCTTGTACCTCGCGAGTATGTCCTGCAGGGTGGAATTGAGCGCGTGCCCCAGGTGGAGGGCGCCGGTGATGTTTGGCGGAGGGATGACCATTGAGAAAGGCGGCTTTTTCGAGCCGACCTCGGGCGTGCCGGTCTTCGCCTCTATCCAGAAAGCGGCCCACCTCTCCTCGACGGTCTTGGGGTCGTATACCTTTTCAAGCTCTTTTTCTGCCATGTCCCTTATTTCCCATAGTTTTTTTTCGCGTGGAAGTTTAAGAGGACGCGCAAGCCTCGCGCGCCCCTCCACCGCTGAAATTAAAAAATCGGCCTTGAGAGTTCAGCCGACTTGAAGATCATGTTACTGGATACAAGAAAGAAGGCCGGGGCCCCTCGTAATGTCAGGGGCCCGGCCTTCCTGAATGGCGCTTGGAATTTATTTCAATTTAAAGATCGCCTCTTTGGCCTTTGCTATCTCGGCCTTGATGAGCTCCTCGGCGAGGTCAGGGATGACCTCCCAGGCGACCTCCTCTATCACATCTCTGGCGACCTTCTTTACTATGGCCTCGGCCTCTTCCCTCGATATCGGCAGGCCTTCGACCCTGGGCGCCGCCTTCTCCCGTATCTTTTCCTCAAGCCTTGCGGACGCGGACTCCTGTCTCAACGCCTCTGCCCTTATCGGCGCGGCGGAGACCGCCTGTGCGGCTATCGCCTCTGCCCTCTGCGGCCTGTCCTCGACGACGGGCTTATCCCTCAAGGGCGCGGGAGGCTCGAACCTGGGGGCTTCGAAGACCGGCTCCTCGAACTTCGGTACCTCGTACCTGGGCTCATCCCTCGGAGGCTCAAAGAAACGGCCAGGCGTAGCGGTCTCCTCCACTATCGGCTCTTCATTCTCTATAAGCTCAGGCTCGGCAAAGGGGACCTTCTCATCTTCCCGCCTCAGATCCCCTGCCCAGAACGGCTTCGGCTGGGCGGCATCGAGAGTCTCTGCGGTGGTATCAAACGGGCTCAGGGTCTCGAAGTCAGCGGACTTCGTCTCCTCTTTTTGCGGCTCGGGCTTGAAGGGTTCGATATCAATGGGCCCGACCTCGAAGGGCTCAGGCTTCACCTCAGCCTTGAAGTCGGTTGAAAAGTCGAAATCGCCGCCGAAGAAGTCGTCCTTTTTAGCCTCTTTAGCGGGCGCCTCTGTCTTTATCTCCTCTTCCTTGAACTCTAGGTCGAAAAAGTCCTTTTCGCGGGGTATGGAGCGGTCCGGGGCCGCCGGCTTCAGGGGCTTTTCCGGCTCTTCGAAGAACGAGCTATCGAGGAAGTCGAGGTCAGGCACCTCCTCGGGCTTGAACTCGGCCTTTTCAGGTTCGTCAGTAAAGCCCAGGAAGTCCCCGGCATGCCAGATATCCTCAGGGGCCTGCTCTTCCCTGGACTTGCGCTCAGGCGCGGCCTGCGCGGCTGGCACGGGGGTCGGCGCCGAGGCGGCCTTGAGCTTCGATTCGGCCTTATCGAGAAGGTCTTTCACCTTATCGAGAAGCTCCTGCGACTCGAACGGCTTTACGATGCTGTCGTCAGCGCCCGCCCTTAGGGCCTCGTCCTTGTTAAGGGGCTCGAAGGTCCCGGCAAGGAGGAGGACAGGGGTGTTCTTGAGCTGGGGGTCCTTCTTTACGGCCTCGCAGACCTCGTAACCGGTCTTCCCGGGCATGGCGACATCGGCCATTATGAGGTCCGGGGCTATTTCCCTCGCCTTTTTTACGGCTGAATCCCCGTCGCCGACTATTGTGAGGTCGTAGCTCTCAGCCGCGAAGGTTATGGATATTACCTTCTGGATGGTGATGCTGTCGTCTGCCAGAAGTATCTTTTTGGGCATAGTCCTCCTCATGCCTTCAATTGATTCAAAATTACTCTTAATCAATTGAAAAGTCAAGGTTTTTATCTGAATTCAAGGCGCGTCCATTGGGACGAAAGTCACTGATTTTCAAAAGGTTCCCCCTCCAGATCAGTTCGGAGGTTCTGTTGAAAAATTAAGGGAAATTTTAAAATAGCGGTAACATTTTTCAAGTAATACGGCCTTTTTTTACCGCTTTGAGTTTATAATGTAGACCGCCCCCATGGCGAGGGCGCCGCCGGCGATCGTGTTGAGCCTCGGCGTCTCACCGAGGAAGAGCCAGCTCAGAAAGACCGCGCTTATGGGCACAAGGAAGACGAACGAGGAGGCGCGACGGGACGAGAGCCTGTTAGAGGCGAGAAAGTAGATGGTCGTGGCAAAGGCGCTCGATACGACGCCCAGATAGAAGATATTCAGCCAGAAGAGGGTCCCCTCTTTGAGCGCGCCGCCTATGCCGTTCGGTATGGCCAAAAAGAAGAAAATGACGGTCGCGACCGCGTTCGCCACGAGGCTGAAGAGGATGGGCGAGATCATCCCGCACGCCTTTTGCGATGAGAGCGTAAGGAGGGCCCAGAGGAGCGCCGCTACGAGGAAATAGGCGTTGCCGCCGATAAATATCCTCCCCGCGTCGAGCGTCCACGCGCCTAAAAGGACCGCGCCGCCGATCACGCCGAGCGCGAGCCCGAGCGCATCCTTTCTTGAGACCCCGTGCCTGAATATTACAGCCGAGAGGGCGAAGGTGATGAGAGGGACGGTCGTAGTCACGAGGACCCCGGCGGCCCCGGCGTATCCGACGGAGAGCCCCATGAAAAAGAGGTACATGTAGCCGCTTAGAAAAAGCGCGCCGAGCATGGTAAAGACAAGCGCCTCCCTCCCCATCCTCTTGGGGCCTTTGACCAGATAGAGCACGGGTATGAGCGCTATCGTGTTTACGAGCGATCGCCAGAAGGTGAGCGATTCAGGGGAGAGGGAGGAGGCTATGGCCTTTGCCGAGACCCAACTGCCTCCCCAGATGACCATGGAGAGGACCATGAGGAGGGTGAAAAAAGCGGGGTTCCTGTTCTGGTCCATATGCGTTATCAAATTAACATACAAAGGCATCTCGTCCAATCCATTTTGTTAAAACCATTAAACTTGGCGGGCTCGCCCCTCTTCCCCTCCAATAATGGGCGGGTTTAAAAGATGATGCTGCTTGTCATTGCGAGCGTAGCGAAGCAATCTCATCCTTTGTGATACTGCCGGAGATTGCTTCGTCGCTTGCTCGGAGCGCGGCCAAAGTCGAATAGGTGCCAGTAGACTTTTCCGGGCTGAGGCGCTTGATATGGATTTGCCGGTCCGGCGAGGACCGCTCCTCGCAATGACAGAATGGATTTTTTTGTAGTTATGATAAGCGCGTTTCAAACGAACTTTTTTCTTCCCCTCCCCAAGTCAAAAAGTCGGGAGGGGCTAACGGGGAGGGTGAAACAACCCTATGCCTCCTCACTTTCCGCCCTCTCCCACAAGGGGAGAGGGACAAAAAATATCCTTCAGATTACTTAAACAAAAAAGGCCCCCGTCGCCTCGGCGACGGGGGCCTGAAAGAAACCCGAAAAAACTAATGCCTCTTTACGCCCGAGAGGGACTTTATGAACCGCTCTATCTCCTGCCTTAGATCGTCCCTCAGGTCCTTGAAGCTTAATCCCACGATTATCCTGTCCACGTCCTTGGAGACGTTCCTGACTATCCCGAGTATCGAGCCCCTTTTTCCCGTCGCAGGGAACTGGACCTGCATCTCGAAGAGCTTATCTATCTGGACGAGGTCGAAAAGAGGGCTCCCCTTGCTCGTGCCGATGACCGCCTGGCACCCGTCGACGCTTACGTCCACTATGGTCATGGGAGCTATCTCGTGGCCCATCATCGTCATGGCCTGGAGCGTACAGCCATAGCGGGACGAGACCCTTTTGTTCAGCTCCTCTATTATCTTCGGGTATCTCATGAAGAACATCTTCTCGGGCTGGGTGACGACGTTTATCACCTCGGAGCTGAAGCCGTAGACGGTGTTGCCGTGTACGAAGCTTATTTTGATGTTCCTGTCCCTTATCGAATCCCCCCTGAAGCTCCTGCCGAGGTCGTTGGGAAAGGCCTTTGCCACGAGGAAGTTGCCCTTTTCCATGCCGACGAGGGAGAATTTAAACTTGAGGTTCATATCCTCGATCTCCGCCATGAGCTCGCCGCCGAGCGGGATGGGTATGTTGGGGTTGGACTCGACACTCTGGTAATAGAAGTCCATCTTGAAAACCTCCGGGGCGGTATGCCTATTTTATAACCTAATCGGCAGAAAATGCGGAAAACTTGAATTGTGTCGATCAAAGGCTCGATGGCAAAAAAAGCCCTCTGGAAGGGTCTTGACCGCGGCAATAAAAAAAGCCCCGCGCGAGAGCGCGGGGCTTTGGGTCCACAAAAACCCTAACAGACCATTATCTTCCCCTCGCTCACCGTTACCCTGTTCTTGCCCGTGACCTTTGCCTTGTACATCGCCTGGTCCGCGGCCTGGATGAGCTCCTCGAATCTTGTCACCTTCGCGTCGGGATACGTCGCCACCCCTACGCTCACGGTCACGGACTTGTCCATCCACGCGAACATGTGCGAGGCCACCTGCACCCGTATCCTTTCCGCGAGCGAGTACGCTTCATCCGTGTCGGTCCCGGCAAGCACTATGACGAACTCCTCTCCGCCGAAGCGCGAGGCGATCTCCTCTTTCCTGACGCTCCCCCTTATTATGTCCGAGACGGCCTTGAGGACCTCGTCCCCCCTGTCGTGGCCGAAGGTGTCGTTTATGGACTTGAAGTTGTCAATGTCGGCAAGGAGCACCGTGAGAGAGAAGCGGTGCCTCTCGGCGCGCGCCCATTCCTCGGCGAGCCTCAGGTTCAGGAACCGCCTGTTCGCGAGCCCGGTGAGGGTGTCGGTTATCGAGAGCTCCTGCACCTGCTGGTGGAGGATGGCGTTATCGAGCGCTATGGAGATCTGGTTGGCGAGGTACTCGAACAAGTGCATGTCCTCCTCGCTGTAGCGGTCGAGCGAGCCGAGCACAAGGAGGCCGTGTATCTTGTCCTGGTAAGCGAGAGGGATGTAGGCGGCCTCCCTCGGGGTAACGCTTGCGAACCCGAGCTCGACCTCATGGCCCGCCCCGTGTTGTTTCACTATGAATATCTTCTTATCAGCCGCCGCCTTTCCGGGGTACCCTTCGCCGAGGGCTATGGACGGCAGGTCCGCCTTTGTCCCGTGCTGTGTATTCGGGATGAGCGTCTTTGTCCCTTCGTCGTATAAATACGCTATCCCCATGTGGGACTCGGTGACCGCGACTGCTATGTCGACCATCTTGGTGAGGAGCTCTTTTAAATCGAGCGTGGACATGAGGAGCTTCGCGACCTCGTTGTGTTTCTTTAGCTTCTCCTCCCTCTTCCTTATGCCGTCGGCCATCTGGTTGAAGCCCTTGCCGATCGATTCGAACTGGTCGCCGGTCCG
>JACREV010000248.1 GCA_016218095.1 Deltaproteobacteria bacterium
CTGACGCCGGCCCCCAAGGCTATGAGCGAGAGCCATAAGTCCCAGTCTTCCCAGCCGTAGACCATGTTCGAGTTGTAGCCGCCGGCCCTCTCCCAGTCGGCCTTTCTAAAAAACGCGCTGGGGTGAATGAGGTTCCGGACCAACATCGTGTCGCGGGAGTATTCGGGCATCTCCATAATCCCGGTATTTGCGCCAAAACGCCCGGCATCGGAGTAGACGATCCCGACGGCTTTATCTTTGTCCAGCTCCCTTACGGCGAGCTCAACGTACTCCGGCGATATTCTGTCCCCGCAGTCGAGCGGGAGGATGTATTCACCGCTGGCCTCCCTTATCCCGTTGTTCATGGCCGCGGGCAGGCCCGATTGAGGCGTATGGATGACGCGCACCCTCGGGTCGCTTATCTCCGAGGGCTTTTTCAAGGTGAACGGGTCGGTCGAGCCGTCGTTGACGACTATGGCCTCGGTCTCCCTGAACGTCTGGGAGAGTGCGGAAGAGAGCGAGCCGTCCAGATACTCGCCCTTATTAAAGCAGGGGATTATTATGCTGACCCTTGGCATGGGGGAGGTTTCCGTAAATCGCGCGCCGCGCATTTCGATACCGGCGCGGACCTTAGATATTATAGATGTCGGCCTTGTAATGCCTTAAGTTCGCCGGGTCGGAGAACCACTCTATCGTCAGTCCAAACCCGGCGTCCAGGTCGTAAGCAGGCCGCCAGTCGGTAAGGGACGTTATCTTCTTGTTCGAACCGAGGAGCCTCTCGACCTCGGACTTGTCAGGCCGGAAGCGGAGCGCGTCTTCCTTTATCCTCGCCTTGGGCGAGATAAGCGAGATGAGCTTCTCGACAAGCCCGCCTATCGATATCTCGGTCCCTGTCGCGATGTTTATCTCCTCGCCTACGGTCTTATCCGACTTCGCGATGGCGGTAAAGCCCCTTACCGTGTCCTTTATGAAGAGGAAGTCGCGCGTCGGCGTAAGGTTCCCGAGAGAGACCTCCTCCCTGCCGTTCAAAAGCTGTGAGATTATCGTCGGTATCACGGCCCTCGCCGATTGCCTGGGCCCGTAGGTATTAAAGGGCCGGACTATCGTAACCGGGAGGTTGAAACTCCTGTAGAAAGACTCGGCGAGCCTGTCAGCGCCTATCTTCGTCGCGCTGTACGGGGACTGCCCCTGGAACGGATGGTCCTCGTCTATCGGCACGTACTTTGCCGTTCCGTAGACCTCCGAGGTCGACGTGACGAGGACCTTTTCGGTATTTGAGTCCCTTGCGGCCTGGAGGACGTTCAGCGTCCCCTTTATGTTGGTGTCGATGTAGGAGTCCGGCGAATGGTACGAGAACGGGATGGCTATGAGCGCCGCGAGGTGAAAGACAGCCGAGCACCCCTTCATCGCGGTCCTGACACCGTTAGGGTCGCGTACGTCGCCGGCGAAGACCTCTATCTTTTTAAGCTTCTCGCGGCCTAATGCATCGAGCCACCCCCACGAGTTGAACGAGTTATAGAAGGCGAACGCCCTCACGTCGCACCCCTCGTCCAACAACTCCTCGACCAGGTGGCTCCCCATGAAACCGTCGGCGCCGGTGACGAGGACCTTTTTGCCCTTAAGCTCCATCTGAAAGACCTCCGTGTGTAACGTCTGCAAGCTCGCGGACCTTGTCGAAGACCTCCTCGACAGCGACCCTCCTCATGCACTCAAGGGTCTTGCAATCAGGGAAGGCGCCGTGAGAATAGCACGGCGAGCAATCGAGCCCCTTGCCCTTCCAGAAATAAAAACTGCCTCTGGTCAGCGGGTGCTTCTCCGCCGGGTCGGTGGGGCCGAATATGGAGACCACGGGCCTTCCGACGGCGGCGGCAAGGTGCATGGGGCCGCTGTCGTTCGCCACGACGAGCGAGCAGTTCTCCATGTAGGCCGCGGTCTCCTCGAGCGTGGTCTTGCCGATCAGGTCAAGGACGCCCTCAGGCGGGGTCCATCCGTCCGTAAACCACCTGTCGCCGGAAGAGCCGAAAAGGGCCGCCTTGAACCCGGCCCCGGCCAGAAGCGCCGTCAGGGCCTTGAAGTTCTCCTCGGGCCACCTTCTCGAGTCCATCACCTCGTTCACGTTCCTCGCCCCGCCGGGGGCTATGCCGATGACTTCGCCGGGCCTCATGCCGAGCGCCGCCAGTCTTTCTGCGGCGCCCTTCCTTACTCCGTCGCCGACGAAAAAATCCATTTCGCGGCCGTCTTCACGCGCTCCGGCGAGCTGGACAGCCTCGATATAATGGTTTATATGGTGCACAGGCGTATCGAAAGAGACCGAGCCCGCGAGAAAGAGGGTTGAGGCGAAGCCCCTCCTTAAGCCGTAGAGCTTCTTTATTCCGCAGAGCTTCAGCAACGCCCCGTACTTCCAGTCCCTGTGGAGGACGAACCCGGCGTCGAACCGCTCTTTTCTCAAATCCCTTATGAGGCCCCTTGCGACCGCGGCCTTTTCCCCCATCGAACCCTTGAAAAAAAGCCTGTCGTCTATTACATGGACCTTATCGACATAAGGATTTCTGCTGAGCGCGTCTTTGACAGAGGAGCCCACGAGCCATGTGACGGACGAGTCCGGGAAGGTCTTCTTGAGCGCCCGGACCGCCGGTGTCGCCATGAGGACGTCTCCCATGCCTGCGAGCTTCATTATCAAAAACTTCCGGGGTCTCATGGCAAATCAAAACCGATCAGCCGCTTTGATAAAAACGGCGCCAGCGGCCATTGCTATCGCGTTACCGGAGGATCCCCGCCGGACTTTGAAATGGTTTCGGCGCATGAGAGTCTACCTGTCCACGACGGCCCTGTATGTCCTCAGCGTCTCCTTCGCCGTCCTTTCCCAGGAGAACTCCCGCGCGCGAGCGAACCCCGCGGCCCGGAGGCGGCATTTAAGGCCCTCGTCCTCTATGACGCTTTGCATGGCCTCCGAGATGCCGTCGATGTCAAGCGGGTCTACGAGGAGGCCCGCGTCTTTTACGATCTCAGGGATAGCCGAACAGTTCGACGCGATGACCGGACAGCCGCACGCCATCGCCTCGAGCGGCGGCAGGCCAAACCCTTCGTAAAGGGAGGGATAGACGAAGAGGTCGGCGAGCGTGTAGACGGCGGGCAGGTCCTCATCCGGCACATAGCCCGTAAAAATTACGTCGTCACCGGTCCCCAGCTTACCTATGAGATCCATCACCCTCCCATGCTCGTTCATCCATCCCTTTGAGCCGCAGATGACGAGCTTGTGGCGTATCGATCCCCTCCGCCTCAATTCCGAGTACGCGCGTATAAGCGATGGGATGTTCTTCCTCGGCTCTATGGAGCCGACCGTGAGTATGAATCTATCTGACAGGCCGTACTTCCTCCTGACGGATTCGCGCTCGGCCTTGTCCACGGGCCTGAACATCCCCCTCGGGGCCTCCGGGATCACGTGGAGGATCTCGGGGCTGACGTTAAGAAGGCCCGAGAGCTCGGACTTTACCGTCTTTGAAGGGACGATTATCGCGTCGGCCGAGCCGACCGCGAAGCGTATCATGAAACGGCTGTAGAGTGTGAACCGTCGGGGCTGTGTCTGCGGCGTCCTGAAGGATACGAGATCGTGTATCGTGACGACCTTCTTGAACCTGCCGGAGACGAACGGGATATGGAAGGTGGGCGAATGGAAGACGTCCACCTTATTGCCCTTGAGGTACACGGGCAGATAGAACTGCTCCCATATATCCCCGAAAGGATGGCTC
>JACREV010000250.1 GCA_016218095.1 Deltaproteobacteria bacterium
AGTTCATCATGGCCGGGCCCGAGGAGCTGACCCTCATGGACGTCTCTCCGAACCAGCTCGTCTCGGTCGCGGCCTCGCTCAAACCGTACCTTGACAACGACGACGCCACCAGGGCGCTCATGGGTTCGAACAAGCAGAGGCAGGCCGTGCCCCTTATCCGCACCGAGGCGCCGATAGTCGGCACCGGCATGGAGAGCGTGGTGGCCAGGGACTCGGGCGTGACCATTCTCGCCAGGAACCCCGGCGTCGTGGAAGGCGTGGACGCCACCCGCATAGTCGTCAGGAACGAATCCGGCGGGGTCGACATATACAACCTCACGAAGTTCAGGCGCTCGAACCAGAACACCTGCTTGAATCAGAAGCCTATAGTATTCAAGGGCGACGTCCTTGCCGAAGGGCAGGTCATCGCCGACGGCCCCTCGACCGACGACGGAGAGCTCGCGCTCGGCCGTAACGTCCTCGTCGCCTTCATGCCCTGGGGCGGGTACAACTTCGAGGACTCGATACTTTTAAGCGAAAGGCTCCTCAAGGACGACGTCTTCACATCCGTCCACATAGAGGAGTTCGAGATAGTCGCAAGGGACATAAAGCTCGGCAAGGAAGAGATAACGAGGGACATCCCGAACGTCGGCGAGGAGGCGTTGAAGGACCTCGACGAGAGCGGCATCATACGGATAGGCGCAGAGGTCATGCCCGGCGACATACTCGTCGGAAAGATAACCCCCAAGGGCGAGACACAGCTCTCCCCCGAAGAGAAGTTGCTGCGCGCGATATTCGGAGAAAAGGCCGAGGACGTGAAGGACACGTCGCTCAGAGTGCCCCCGGGCATCGAGGGCTTCGTCATAGACGCGAAGGTGTTCTCGCGTAAGGGCGCCGAGAAGGACGAGCGCTCCCGCTCCATTGAGGACAAGGAAGTCGCCCGCCTCATGAAGGACCGCGAGGACGAGATAAACATCGTCAAGGAGTCGGCCTACACGCGCGTCCACAAGCTCCTTTTGAACAAGAAGTCGCAGGTGAGGATAGCGGATAAGAAGGGCAACACGATACTCAGCAAGGGCAAACCCATCACGGATGAGGTATTGTCCGCCATCCCGCAGTCCAAGTGGCACGAGATAGTCCCAGCCGACGAGAAGGCGGAGAACGACATATCGAACATCCTGGGGTCGCTATCCGAGCAGATAGACCTCATAAAGGTAGTCTTCGACGACAGGATAAACAGGCTCAAGCGCGGCGACGAGCTCCCGCCCGGCGTCATAAAGATGGTCAAGGTCTACATCGCCATGAAGAGGAAGGTCTCGGTCGGCGACAAGATGGCCGGACGCCACGGTAACAAGGGCGTCATCTCGAGGATACTCCCCGAAGAGGACATGCCGTACCTCGCGGACGGCACCCCGGTGGACATAGTCTTGAACCCCTTGGGCGTCCCATCGCGAATGAACATCGGGCAGATACTTGAGACGCACCTCGGCTGGGCCGCCAAGAACCTCGGCTATGCCATCAGGACGCTTGTAGAGAAGAACTCGTCGCCTAATACGCTGAGAGAGCGCATAAAGAAGTCGTACGGCTCCATCGAGTTCTCGAAGTTCATAAACTCGCTCTCCGAAGACGAGGTCATGGACGCGGCCAGGAGGCTCTCCCGCGGCATACACATGGCAAGCCCGGTCTTTGACGGCGCGACGGAAAACGACGTCAAGGACGCGCTCGACCACGCGGGGCTCCCGCATAACGGCAAGATGGTCCTCTACGACGGGAGAAGCGGCGACGCCTTCGACCAGTCGGTCACCGTGGGCATGATGTACATGATGAAGCTCCACCACCTGGTCGACGACAAGATACACGCAAGGTCCACCGGCCCGTACTCGCTCGTAACGCAGCAGCCGCTCGGCGGCAAGGCGCAGTTCGGAGGCCAGAGGCTCGGAGAAATGGAAGTCTGGGCCATGGAGGCCTACGGTGCCGCGCATTCGCTCCAGGAGTTCCTGACGGTCAAATCCGACGACGTCCCCGGCAGGACCAAGATGTACGAGTCGATCGTCACCGGGAATTACACCCTGGAGCCGACGCTCCCCGAATCGTTCAGCGTCCTTATAAAGGAGCTCCAGTCGCTCGCCCTCGATATACGCCTCATCGAAGAGGAGAAAGAGGACTGAGCGGGGCCGCGGGTTGAAAGGTCAATAGACAGCAGTCATTTGCAAGAGGGGCGGCCTTGAGTGTGGCCGGGCCCTTTGTATAGCGCCGGTTCTTCCGGCATCCGGTAACGGAATAAAACCGGGTAAATAAGGAGGTATCGCTTTGGAAAGCCTTATGGCACTTTTTGACAAGCACAAGAAGCCGATGGACTTTAACGCTATAAGGATCACCATTTCCTCGCCCGAACGGATAAGGGAATGGTCTCACGGCGAGGTCAAAAAGCCTGAGACGATAAACTACAGGACCTTCAAGCCCGAAAGAGACGGCCTTTTCTGCGCCAAGATATTCGGGCCCGTGAAGGATTTCGAGTGCAACTGCGGCAAGTACAAGAGGATGAAGCACAGGGGGGTCGTCTGCGAAAAGTGCGGCGTCGAGGTCATCCCCTCGAACGTAAGGCGCGACAGGCTCGGCCACATCGAGCTCGCCACCCCCGTCGCCCACATATGGTTCTTAAGGTCGCTGCCCTCGCGCATAGGCGCGATGCTCGACTTGACATTGAAGGAGCTCGAGAGGGTCCTTTACTACGAGAACTACATCGTCCTCGACCCTAAGGAGTCCGACCTCAAGGAAGGCGAGCTTTTGAACGAGGAGAAGTACCAGAAGGCCGTCGAAAAATGGGGGCCGGACGGCTTCGTCTCCGGCATGGGCGCCGACTCCGTAAGGGGGCTCATGAAGAAGCTCGACCTCGAGAAGCTCTCCTCCACTCTCCGCGCCGAGATGAAGAAGACGGCCTCGGACGCCAAGAAGAAGAGGATAGCAAAGAGGCTCAAGGTCGTGGATGCGTTCCTGAACTCCGGGAATAAGCCCGAGTGGATGATACTCGAGGTCATCCCGGTCCTCCCGCCGGACCTCCGGCCGCTCGTGCCGCTCGACGGCGGAAGGTTCGCGACTTCCGACCTTAACGACCTCTACAGGCGCGTCATCAACAGGAACAACCGCCTCAAAAGGCTGATGGAGCTGAACGCCCCGGACATCATCATCAGGAACGAAAAAAGGATGCTCCAGGAGGCGGTAGACGCGCTCTTCGACAACGGTCGGCGCGGGAGGATAATCACCGGCCAGAACAAGAGGCCGCTCAAATCCTTGAGCGACATGATAAAGGGAAAGAGCGGGCGCTTCAGGCAGAACCTTTTGGGCAAGCGCGTCGACTACTCGGGCCGTTCGGTCATCGTCATAGGCCCGGACCTGAGGCTCCACCAGTGCGGACTGCCGAAGAAGATGGCCCTCGAGCTCTTCAAGCCCTTTATCTACCAGAAACTCGAGGAAAAAGGCTACGCGACGACCATCAAGAGCGCGAAGAAGATGCTGGAGAAGGAAAGGCCCGAGGTCTGGGACGTGCTCGACGAGGTCATAAGAGAGCACCCGGTGCTCCTGAACCGCGCCCCTACGCTCCATAGACTGGGCATACAGGCCTTCGAGCCGATCCTCATAGAGGGCAAGGCCATACAGCTCCACCCGCTCGTCTGCACGGCCTTTAACGCGGACTTCGACGGAGACCAGATGGCGGTCCACGTGCCGCTCTCCATAGAAGCGCAGGTCGAGGCGAGGGTCCTCATGATGTCTACGAACAACATCCTTTCGCCGGCGCACGGAAAGCCGATCATCGTGCCCACGCAGGACATAGTCCTCGGGCTTTACTACCTTACGAGGGAGAGGCCGGGCGTCAAGGGCGAGCACAAGAGGTTCTCGTCGATGGACGAGGTCCGCGCCGCGTATGACTCGAGCGAGGTCCACCTCCAGGCCGGGATCAAGCTCAAGCTCGATGGCGGCGTGATAGACACGACCGTCGGCCGCGTCATCATGATGGAGGTCGTCCCGCCGTCCATAAGGTTCGACGAGATAAACAAGGTCATGGACAAGAAGCGCCTCGCCGACCTCATCGACATATGCTACAGGAGGGCAGGGTCCAAGGAGACGGTCATACTCGCCGACAGGTTGAAGGACCTCGGCTACCAGTACGCCACCAAGGCCGGCATCTCCATCTGCATCGACGACATGAAGATACCGGGCAGAAAGAACGTACTCCTCGACTCCGCATACGAAGAGGTGAAGGAGATACAGAAGCAGTACAACGAGGGCCTCATCACCGACGGCGAGCGCTATAACAAGGTCATAGACATCTGGGCGCAGGCGACCGAAGAGATAGCCGAGGAGATGCTGAAAGAGCTCGGCACCGAGAACGTCAAGGACGAAAACGGCGTAATGAAGAAGGTCCCGTCCTTCAACCCCATATTCATCATGGCGGACTCCGGCGCCAGGGGCTCGGCCCAGCAGATAAGACAGCTCGCCGGGATGAGGGGACTCATGGCGAAACCCTCGGGCGAGATCATCGAAACGCCCATCACCGCCAACTTCAGGGAGGGCTTGACCGTCCTCCAGTACTTCATATCGACGCACGGCGCCAGAAAAGGTCTCGCCGACACCGCGCTTAAGACCGCGAACTCCGGTTACCTCACAAGGAGGCTCGTCGACGTCGCGCAGGACGCCATCATTGCGGAAGACGACTGCGGCACGCTTGACGGCATCTACATGACCCCGCTCGTCGAGGGCGGAGAGGTGATAGAGCCGATCGGAGAGAGGATACTCGGAAGGGTCGCCCTCGAAGAGGTCCTCGACCCCTTCACAAAGGAGACGCTCGTCGACGCCAACGAGGAGATAGACGAGGCCAAGGTCGACAAGATCGAGGACGCGGGCATCGACAGGGTGAAGATCCGCTCGGTCCTGACCTGCCGCTCCACGCGCGGCATCTGCATAAAGTGCTACGGCCGCGACCTTACCCGCGGACGCATGGTCGAGATGGGCGAGGCGGTCGGAGTCATAGCCGCGCAGTCCATAGGCGAGCCGGGCACGCAGCTCACCATGAGGACCTTCCATATAGGCGGTACCGCTTCCAGAAGGGCCGAGCAGACTACCTTAGAGGCGCGCCACGAAGGCATACTCAAGTTCCATAACCTGAACGTCGCCGAGAACTCCAGGGGCGAGATGATCCTCATGAACAGGAACGGCGACCTCGCCATCCAGGACGAGCAGGGCAGGGACCGCGAGAGGAACCCGCTCATATACGGCGCGAGGCTCCGCGTAAAGGAAGGGCAAAAGGTCACGCCGGGCACGATCATCGCCGACTGGGACCCCTACACCATACCGATCATCACCGAGGTCACCGGTATAGTCCGCTTCGGCGACATCGAAGAAGGCAAGACCATGAGGGAGCAGGTCGACGAGGTAACGGGCCTCTCCTCAAAAGTCATCGTCACCTACAAGGAAGGCGATCTTCGCCCCAGGGTCTCCATTAAGGACGAATCCGGAAGGACGCAGAAGCTGCCCGGCACCAACATCGAGGCGAGATACCTCCTCCCTGTCGGCGCGATATTGACCATCAGCGAGGGAGATTCCGTCAAGGCCGGCGACATGGTCGCGAAGATCCCCAGAGAGACGACCAAGACAAAGGACATAACCGGAGGACTCCCGAGGGTCGCCGAGCTATTCGAGGCGAGAAAGCCCAAGGAGACCGCGGTCATAAGCGAAATAGACGGGCTCGTCTCCTTTGGCAAGGACACCAAGGGCAAGAGGAAGGTCGTCATCACCCCTGAGACCGGCGAGCCAAAGGAGTACCTGATACCGAAGGGCAAGCACATAAGCGTGCGCGAAGGCGACCGCGTCAGGGCCGGAGAGCCCTTGATGGACGGTTCGGCGAACCCGCACGATATCCTCCGCGTATTGGGTGTAAAGGAACTCGCCAAGTACCTTGTCGACGAGGTCCAGGAGGTCTACAGGCTCCAGGGCGTGAAAATAAACGACAAGCACATAGAGACCATCGTCCGCCAGATGCTCCGGAGGGTCAAGATAAAGGACCCGGGCGATACCAACCTCCTCATAGGAGAGCAGGTCGAACGGTACCTCTTCGAGGAAGAGAACGACAAGATAATATCGAAGGGCAAGAGGCCGGCGGTCGCCGAGCCCCTGCTCCAGGGCATCACCAAGGCGTCTCTATCGACCGAGTCCTTCATCTCGGCGGCCTCGTTCCAGGAGACGACCAAGGTCCTCACAGGCGCGGCGGTCGAAGGCAAGATAGACTATCTCCGCGGCCTAAAGGAAAACGTCATCATGGGCCGCCTCATCCCGGCGGGCTCGGGCTTCAGGAAATATATCAATATAACCGCGAACATCCCCGAGCTTAAGGCCGAGGAAGAGTCCGGGATCGCGCCTGAGATAGCCGAGGAGACGATCGGAGGCTGATCCCTGTGTCTCGGACTGGCTGGCCGCGAACAGGGGTTGCAGGGCCGTATAAAGCCTGGGAGGCCGAATCATGGCCTCCGTGGCCAGGAGGGAAGCCGGGGGGGGGTAAGTGGGGACGGGGGGTAAGTGGGGCTGGGGTAGCCGGGGCCGGGGCGAACGGAGGCGGCTAGTATATAAAGCGTCGGGTGAATGGCGGGGGCGGGGGGTCGGGCGCTTATTTAGGGCTCCCCCTGGGGTACAAACGAGAAAAAAGGCCGGGTGGCCGGTAAAATGGCCACATAACCCTTGACAAGGAAATTAAAAGCTGGTAGATTGCTTTGATTTACGCCATCTACCGGTAATTAGAAAGGTGTTTTATGCCGACAATCAATCAGCTCGTGCGCAAAGGCAGACAGAAGACAAAGTACAAGACG
>JACREV010000253.1 GCA_016218095.1 Deltaproteobacteria bacterium
GAAGGCCAAAAGGAAACAGAAGTTCAAGGTGAGGGAGTACAACCGTTGCCCCATCTGCGGCAGGTCCCGCGCGTACTACAGGAAGTTCGACATGTGCAGGCTCTGCTTCCGCAAGATGGCGCTCAAAGGCGATCTGCCGGGCGTCTCCAAGTCAAGCTGGTAGGTGGCCTGAATTAGGGGGCAGAGGGGCAGAGGGGCAGAGGGGCAGAGGGGGAGTAGGGGGAGTAGGTTAAAATGCCCGAGCACCTTTGGTAATATTGAACAGACGGCCCTTACGGGCCTTCAAGAACAATCCAGAACGGAGAATTAAGAGATGTCGATGACCGATCCCATAGCGGATATGCTCACAAGGATTAGGAACGCGATACAGGCGAGGCAGAGCGACTTCACGATGCAGGCCTCGAACGTAAAGCTCGCGATAGCCAGGATCCTCAAGGAAGAGGGCTATATAAAGGACTGCGGCACGGTGAAGAACGACGGCCGCACGCTCTTGAAGATATCCCTCAAATACACGCCGGCGAAGAAGAACTCGATATCGGCGATAAAGAGGGTGAGCAAGCCGGGGTTACGCATATACGTCGGCAAGGAAAAGGTCCCGAAGGTATTGAACGGGCTCGGCATCGCGATAATCTCCACATCCCGGGGGCTCATGACCGACAGGAAGGCCAGAGAGGTCGGGGTAGGCGGAGAGGTCGTCTGCACGGTCTATTAGACACTGGCGGCGTTTTGAGCCGCAAGGTCTCGATTATCGGAATAATTAAGGCAAGAAAACATAAGAAGGGTCTTTAAAATGTCCAGAATAGGCAAGCTCCCGATAACTGTACCGTCGAATGTGAAGGTGGCGATAGATTCCGGGGTCGTGAAGACGAACGGCCCGGCAGGCTCTCTCGACTTCGCCTTAAGGCCAGGCATATCGGTCCAGGTCAAGGGGACCGAGATAATAGTGACGAGGGACGCCGAGACGAGGGAGGCGCGCTCTCTCCACGGCCTGACGCGCACGCTCATAGCCAACATGGTAAAAGGGGTCTCCGAGGGCTTTACGAAGAGGCTCGACATAATCGGCGTCGGATACAAGGCCGACGTGCAGGGCAACGTCGTGAACCTCGCGCTCGGGTACTCGCACCCTGTAAGGTATGAGCTCCCGAAGAGCGTGACCGCGACGGTCGAAAAGCAGACCGCGATAACGCTCAAGGGCCCCGACAAGCAGGTCGTCGGCCAGGTAGCCGCGGACATAAGGGCCTTGAGGCCGCCGGAGCCCTACAAGGGCAAGGGCATCAAGTACGCTGACGAGGTAATCAGGAGAAAGGCCGGTAAGGCAGGGAAAGCCGCTGGAGGTAAATAAGAGATGATCGCTAAGAAGACACAGAGGACCGGCTGGCTCAACAGAAAGGCCCGCGTAAGGAAAAAGGTGCTCGGCACGGCCGAGAGGCCTAGGCTGAACGTTTACAGGTCGAATAAGCATATCTACGCGCAGGTCATAGACGACGCCGCTGGCAGGACCATAGTAGCGGCCTCCACCCGGACCGACGGAGTACCCGAGAGCGCCAAGAAGGCCGAGGCGGCCAAGAAGGTCGGCGAGCTCATCGGGAAGCTCGCGAAGGAAAAGGGTGTGGAGAAGGTCGTATTCGACAGGAGCGGCTACATCTACCACGGCAGGATCAAGGCGCTGGCCGACGGCGCCAGGGAAGCCGGGCTCGAGTTCTAAAATAGCATTTCAAAGTCCTCTTGGGGACGAGGCATCTAAGGCCCAAGCTGTTGCAATAATAAGGAGGTTTTTCTTTTGGACAAGATCGACGCTAACGCCCTGGAACTGAAAGACAAGCTCGTATACCTGAACCGCGTCGCCAAGGTCGTCAAGGGCGGCAAGAGATTCAGCTTCAACGCCATCGTCGTAGTCGGCGACGGAAAAGGGTACGTCGGAGTGGGGCTCGGTAAGGCCAACGAAGTCCCCGAGGCGATAAGAAAGGCGATAGAGCAGGCGAAGAAGACGCTCTTCCGCGTCCCTGTGACGGAAGGGACGATACCCTACGAGGTAACGGGCTCCTTCGGGGCCGGCAGGGTGTTTCTCCGGCCCGCGTCCGCCGGTACCGGCATAATCGCAGGCGGAGGCGTAAGGGCGGTTGTCGAGGCCGCGGGCATCTCCAACGTGCTCACGAAATCGCTCGGCACCTCGAACCCGCATAACGTCGTAAAGGCGACCATAGAGGCATTGAAGCAACTGAAGAGCCCTGAAAGCATAGCGGAACTCAGGGGCAAGCAAGTACAAGAGGTAAGATAATGGCTGATAAGGTGAAGGTAACCCTCAGAAAGAGACCCGCGACCCAGAGGCTCCGCGTGATCCTAAAGGGCATGGGGCTTAATAAAACGAACAGCACAAGGACCCTCTCCGACACCCCTGCGACTCGCGGGATGATCGGAAAGGTATCCCACCTCGTCACGGTCGAGGAAACGAAGTAATATTCCGAATAGTCAAAGGGACCGAATACCATGCTAAACAGGCTCAAGGCGCCCAAGGGGGCCAACCAGAAGAAGACCAGGAGAGGCAGGGGCGAAGGCTCAGGCCTTGGCAAGACCTCCGGCAGGGGCGGCAAGGGACAGACCGCGAGGAGCGGCGGGAACATAAAGCCGGGCTTCGAGGGCGGACAGATGCCGCTCCAGAGAAAGCTCCCGAAGAGGGGCTTTACTAACGAATTCAAGGTCAAGGCCCGCATAGTGAACGTCGGCGACATAGCCGCCGCCTTCAAGGCAGGCGAAGTGGCCGACCCGGAGACACTCGCGGAGAAGGGGCTTGTAAAGGGAAGGAAGGGCCCGGTGAAGGTGTTGGGCGACGGGGACGTAAAGACCGCGATAACCGTAAAGGCCAACCTTTTCAGCAAGACCGCTATCGACAAGATAAAGGCCGCGGGCGGCGCCGCGGAGGTAATATAGATTGGCGGCTTTGACACCGAACATAAGCAAGATCCCGGAGTTAAACCGCCGCATCCTCATTACCCTCGTCATGCTCGCCATATTCAGGGTCGGGGTCTTCATACCCACGCCCGGGATAGACTCCGAGGCGCTCTCGGGGTTCTTCAAGGCGGCGAGCGGCACGCTCCTGGACTTCGCCACGATGTTCACGGGAGGCGCGCTCGAGCGCTTCTCGATATTCTCTCTCGGCATCATGCCGTACATAAGCGCCTCCATCATCCTCCAGCTCCTCGCGGCCGTGGTGCCTCAGCTCGAGAAGCTCCAGAAGGAAGGCGAGTCCGGCAGGAACACGATAACGCAGTACACGCGGTATCTTACCATAGTCTTAAGCATCATCCAGTCGATGATGATAGCCTACGGGCTCGAATCGATGAGGGGCCCGGCGGGAGAAGCGATAGTCCTGAACCCAGGGTGGAGTTTCAGGCTGATGACCGTCATAACCCTGACCTCCGGGACCTCGTTCCTCATGTGGCTCGGCGAGCAGATAACCGAGAGGGGCATAGGCAACGGCATCTCTCTCATAATATTCGTCGGCATCATCGCCAACATGCCGTCGGCGCTCTATAACACGATACAGCTCGTAAGGGCCGGGGAGATGAGTTTCCTCTTCGTCCTCTTCCTCCTCGCGCTCATGGTCGTGGTCGTGGGCTTCATCGTCTTCATGGAGATGGGACAGAGGAGGATACCGATACAGTACCCGAAGAGGGTCGTCGGCAGAAAGGTCATGGGAGGCGGGACTCAACACCTGCCGCTCAAGGTGAATTCGGCGGGCGTCATCCCGCCCATATTCGCCTCCTCCATAATCGTCTTCCCGGCCACCGTCGCCAACTTCATAGACGTCCCGTTCATGAAGACGGTCTCAAACAGCCTTAACCCGGGCGGCGTGCTTTACAATGTGCTCTACATAGGCTTCATAATATTCTTCACCTATTTTTACACGGCGATACAGTTCAATCCGAAGGAAGTCGCCGAGAACCTGAAAAAGTACGGCGGGTTCGTCCCCGGCATAAGGCCGGGCGCAAACACCGCCGACTACATAGACACCGTGCTCTCCAGGCTCACGCTCTGGGGGGCGCTCTATCTCGCGGCGGTATGCGTACTGCCGACGTTCTTCATTTCGCAGTTCAACGCGCCGTTCTACTTCGGCGGCACGGCGCTGCTCATAGTCGTGGGCGTGGCGATGGACACCGCCCAGCAGATCGAATCGCACCTGCTGGCAAGGAGCTACGACGGGCTTCTCAAGAAGGGAAAAATAAAAGGTAGAGGCCTTTAGAAAAAGATGAATCTTATACTTCTCGGGGCCCCGGGCGCGGGCAAAGGCACACAGGGTAAGAACCTCTCTGAGAGGTACAGGATACCCCAGATATCGACGGGTGACATACTGCGCGCCAACGTGAGATCGAAGACGCCGCTTGGCCTCAAGGCCAGGGAGTTCATGGACAAGGGCGCTCTCGTCCCCGATGACATCGTCGTAGGGATGGTCTCCGACAGGATCCGCGAGGAGGACGCCGGAGGCGGCTTCATACTCGACGGCTTCCCGAGGAACTTGAACCAGGCGGAGGTCCTCGAAGCAACCCTCGCCAGGATGGACAAAAAGATCGACCGCGTCATCGGCATGGAGGTCGAGAGAAAAGAGCTCGTAAGGAGGCTTTCGGGCCGCAGGGTCTGCAGGAAGTGCGGCGCGAGCTACCACGTGATATTCAGCCCCCCGATGAACATCGGGATGTGCGACAAGTGCGGCTCCGAGATATACCAGCGCGACGACGACAAGCAGGAGACGATAGAGGCGCGTCTCGCCGTCTATGAGAAGGAGACCCTCCCGCTTGTCGAGTATTACGCGAAAAAGGACCTTTACGCCGCGGTAGACGGCATCGGGACCGTCGACCAGATAACGAAGAACATCGTGGGCGCCATTGAAGGAAGAAGTAATACTTAAGTCCCCTGGCGAGATAGAGATCATGCGCTCGGCCTGCCTCATCGTGGCCGAGGTCCTCGACATAGTCAAGGAGAGCGTCAAGCCCGGCACCACCACCCTCGACCTCGAGCGCATCGCAGAGGAAGAGACGAATAAAAGGGACGCGAAACCCGCGTTCAAGGGCTACAGGGGCTATCCGTATTGCTTATGCACCTCCATCAACAGCGAGGTGGTGCACGGGATGCCGTCGAAGAGGGCGCTTAAAAGCGGCGACATCCTCTCCATCGACTTCGGTGTGCGCTATAACGGTTTTTACGGCGACTCGGCGATAACGGTCCCGGTCGGCGAAGTATCGGAAGACGCGCTCCGCCTTATTGAGGTCACGAAGGCGTCGCTTGACGCCGCGATAGAGCAGGCCGTGGCCGGCAACAGGCTCACGGACGTGTCGTCCGCGGTCCAGAGATTTGTCGAGTCTCACGGCTTTTCGGTAGTAAGGGAGTTCGTGGGCCACGGCATCGGCAGAGAGCTCCACGAGCCGCCGCAGGTGCCGAACTTCGGGCTCCCGGGGCGCGGGATAAGGCTCAAGCCCGGCATGGTGCTGGCCATCGAGCCCATGATAAACATGGGCGGGTCCGCGGTCAAGGTGCTCGACGACGGCTGGACGGCGGTAACGGTGGACGGGTCGCTATCCGCCCACTTCGAGCACACTGTGGCAGTCACCCAGGACGGCCCTTATGTCTTAAGCCGCATATAGAACGGAAGCGGGCGCACACACTTAGAAAGGTTTAAATGGCCAAGGAAGAGGCGATACAGGTAGAAGGAACGGTAATAGAGACCCTCCCGAACGCGATGTTCAGGGTCGAGCTCGAGAACGGGCACAAGGTGCTCGCGCACGTCTCGGGCAAGATGAGGATGCACTTCATAAAGATACTCCCCGGCGACAAGGTCACGGTCGAGCTCTCGCCGTACGACCTTACGAGGGGCAGGATTACATACAGGGCGAAGTAAGATAAATTATAGGCTACTCTAAAAATTAGGAATTTTTTCTGAGGTCAAGGATGGACGGAAATAAAAAACGGAGCATATATGGGAATATGTGAGTATTTTTATTTCCGACCTGACGCAGTCTTTGCCGGACGGGCAAATTCGTATCAAACGGCTGAACATATGATTGCCTCAAAGGCTCCGTTCGAGATTTTGCCCTGCGCATAGCAGAGATCAGGAAAAAGAACAATTTTTAGATTAGCCTAAAAAACGGAACGGGTGTGGACGATGAAGGTAAGAAGCTCGGTAAAAAAGATTTGCGCGAAGTGCAAGATAGTCAAGAGGAGCGGTGTAGTGCGCGTAGTATGCACTAACCCCAAGCACAAGCAGAGACAGGGATAACTGGCTCAGGCAGGGGCGAATACCCGATTGCGGGAATAGCCCGATGAAGCATGCCCTGCTAAAAAGCATTTAAAAGCCGTTTGCCTTAAACGCAAGGAGGAAGAAGTTGGCAAGGATCGCAGGAGTAGACTTACCTAAGAACAAGAGGATTGACGTCGCACTGACCCGCATTTACGGTTTGGGGAACGCTTCCGCGTCGAAGATCCTGGAGAAGGCCGGCGTTGACGCGGGCATAAAGACCCAGGACCTTACCGAACCCCAGGTGGCCGCCATTAGGAAGGTCATCGATACCGAGTTCAAGGTCGAGGGAGACTTGAGAAAAGAGGTCTCCATGCATGTAAAGATGCTCATCGACATGGGCTGCTACAGGGGGCTCCGACACAGGAAGAACCTCCCTGTTCGCGGACAGAGGACCCACACCAACGCGCGCACGAGGAAGGGGCCCAGGAAGGGCGTCGTGGCCGTAAGGAAGGCCGAGTAAGCCGGACCCGAGGGCGTGTCGCGGGGGACGGGCGAGCGTTTGGCGTCCCCTGCCATCCGAATAGCCGTTAGGCCGTCCGGCGCAAAACTGGCGTGGACGGAAGATGCGCCGTGTTTTGGATCCTATGCTTGCAAGAGATAAGGGCGTGAGCTTTTAGAAATAGTCCCTTCCGACGGGCTTGAAAAAATCTCTTTTATAAATCTTTTATTTATCGTATAATAACTACTTTGCGCTTGGAAAGCGATTCCGGAGGACATTGATGTCAAAGGCCAAGAAGGAAAAAAGGGCGGTTTCTAAGGGTGTAGCCCATATAAAGTCCACTTTTAACAACACCATAATAAGCATAACCGACCCGGCGGGCAATGTTATCGCTTGGGCTTCCTCAGGCGGGCAGGGCTTCAAGGGCTCAAGGAAGGGGACCCCGTTCGCGGCGCAGGTCGCCGCCGAGACCGCCGCCAGGAAGGCGATGGACAGCGGAGTGAAGTCCGTCGACGTCTACATAAACGGCCCGGGCGCCGGCAGGGAATCCGCGCTCCGCGCGCTTCAGTCCGCCGGATTCAGCATAAGCCTCATAAGGGACGTTACGCCGCTTCCTCACAACGGCTGCAGGCCCCCGAAGAGGCGCAGGGTCTAAAAGGTCTTCCATGGGCGCGGCACGCGCCCTGATCCGACAATAAAAATTTTCTTCTAACGAATTAACCCGAACAGATGGGAGGAGAAGTTGGCCAGGTATTTGGAATCAGTATGCAAGATGTGCAGAAGAGAGGGGATGAAGCTCTTCTTCAAGGCCGAAAGGTGCTACACCGACAAGTGCTCCTTTGAGAGGAGGAGCTACGCGCCGGGACAGCACGGCCAGGGCAGGGGCAAGGTCTCCGAGTACGCGCTCCAGCTACGCGAGAAGCAGAAGGTGAAGAGGGTCTACGGGCTCCTCGAGTCCCAGTTCAAGTCCACCTTCAAGGACGCGGACAGGTCAAAGGGCATCACGGGCGAGAACCTCATAAGCCTCCTCGAAAGAAGGCTCGATAACGCCGTCTACAGGCTCGGTTTCGCAGGAAGCAGGGTCGAGGCGAGGATGATGGTCACCCACGGGTACTTCCGCGTGAACGGCAGGAAGGTAGACATCCCGTCGTACAGGGTCAGGGCGAACGACGTGATCGAGATAGCCGAGAAGCGCAAGAAAGAGGAGCGGATACATTCGAACCTCAAATCCGCCGAGAGGCACCCGCATCCCGAGTGGCTCTCGCTCGACAAGGACGCGCTCAAGGGGACGGTCAACAGGCTCCCGAGAAGGGACGACACCACGCTCCCGATGCACGAACAGCTCATAGTCGAGCTCTACTCGAAGTAACAAAGACCTTTTTAATCTGATTGAGCGCCGCACGCTTATATAAAATCAGGGTCTCTCTTATAATAAAACGACGGGGGAACCATGCAAAAAAACTGGCGTGACCTTATAAAGCCGAAAAAGCTCGAGGCCGAGAAAGAGACTCTCACGAACACATACGGAAAGTTCGTGGCAGAGCCCCTCGAGCGTGGTTTCGGTGTCACCATCGGCAACTCCCTGAGGAGGATACTCCTATCCTCGCTCCAGGGCGCCGCTATCACTTCCGTCAGGATAGAAGGGATCCTTCACGAGTTCTCCTCGATACCTGGCGTGAAGGAAGACGTCTCCGACATAATACTCAACCTGAAGCAGGTCAAGCTCAAGATGCACGGCGATGGCCCGAAGGTGCTGCGCATAAAAGGCTCGAACGAAGGCGTGGTAAAGGCCGGGGACATCATCTGCGATTCGACCGTCGAGGTGCTGAACCCCGACCTGCCGATAGCCACGGTCTCAAAGGACTCGAAGTTCGAGTGCGAGTTTATCGCCAATATCGGCAAGGGGTACGTCCCCTCCGAGAGGAACAAGCTGCCCGAACAGCCGATCGGGGTCATCCCCATAGACTCCATTTTCCAGCCGGTCACGCGCGTCAACTTCAACGTCACCCACGCGAGGGTGGGGCAGAGGACCGACTACGACAAGCTCGTGCTCGAGCTCTGGACGACGGGCGCCATCGACCCGCAGAGCGCGGTCTCGATAGCCGCAAAGATCCTCAAGGACCAGCTCTCGGTCTTCATCACGTTCGAGGAGGCCGAGGAGGAGGCGCTTGGCGAGAGGTCGGAGGCCAAACCCCTGTTCAACGAGAACCTCTTCAAGACGGTCGACGAGCTTGAGCTCTCGGTGAGATCCGCGAACTGCCTTAAGAACGCCGACATAAAGTACATAGGCGAGATGGTCCAGAAGACCGAGCAGGAGATGCTCCGCACAAAGAACTTCGGAAGAAAGTCGTTGAACGAGATAAAGGAACTCCTCCACAGCATGGGGCTCGACTTCGGGATGAAGGTCGATGGTTTCCCTTCGAGGAAAGATCTTGACGCGATGCACACGGAACACAAGGAGACCGCCTAAAAGGGAAAGCCATGAGACACAATAGAGACGAAAAGAGATTCGACCGCAGGCCCGGACATTTAAAGAGCATGCTCTCCAACATGACGAACGACCTCGTCGTCTTCGGGAGGATAAAGACCACCACACCCAAGGCGAAGGCGCTCCGCAGATACGCCGAGAGGATGATAACCCTCGGCAAGGACGGCACGCTCGCCGCCCGCAGGCGCGCGATGGCCTTCATGAGAAGCAAGGAGGCCGTCACGAAGCTCTTCGATGTGGTCGCCCCCCAGTACAAGGAGAGGAACGGCGGTTACACGAGGATACTAAAGCTCGGCGTCCGGCCCGGCGACAACGCCGCCATGGCCTTTATAGAGCTCGTCGAGGGCGCCTCCAAGGCCCCCGTAGAGGAGAAGCCGAAGGCGAAGAAGGCCGCCGCAAAGCCCCGCGCCAAGGCCCCCGCGAAAAAGGCCTCCACCACGGCCCCAGCGAAGGAAAAGGCCAAAAAGACCGTGGCACAGAAGGAAACCGCCGAGAAAAAGCCGAAAACGACGGCAAAGGCCAGGTCAGGGGCCTGATCCCGAAAGCTTCCAGGGGCAAGGGGAAGCCATTCTCCTTGCCTTTTTTCTTTAAACCGCACCTGGGCTCGACTGCAACACGATAGGGCCCGGTGTCGTTTACTCTTGGATATGATATCGGCAAACAGCACCTGGGCTCGACTGCAACACGATAGGGCCGGCAGTTTTAGGGCCGTCAGACAGGTGGCTTATCTATCGGTTTTGAGCGGATAACTCGGCCAATCGCCCGCGTTAATCGAAGCGGGTCCGGTCGACGCCTTCGCCATTGGAGGCGATTCACCGGAAGCCTGTCTGTCGCTTTTTTCGCAAACGTATGATACGTTCCCGCTATAACAGAGCTCTTGCCATACCGGCTTAAGCACTAAAAGCTCCGCGCAAGGACTTGCGGAAGACCAATATTTCTATACAATTTCCATATGGAGGTACTTATGGCCAAGGCTATGACCAAGTCCCAGATCGAGGACGCGATTTCGAAAAAGACCGGTTTGCCGAAAAAGGGCGTAAAGGACGTCCTTGCCGAGCTCTCGAACCTTGCGTACCAGGAGGCGGCGAACTCATTCACCATCCCAGGCATAGGCAAGCTCGTCCTTGTCAACCGCCCGGCGAGGACCGGAAGGAACCCGAGGACCGGCGAGGCGATCGATATACCCGCCAAGCAGGTCGTAAAATTCAGGATAGCCAAGGCTTGCAAGGACGCGGTATTGAAGAAGTAAGGTCTGCGACCCGGAAGGAATTAAAAAAAGGGGGGCTCAAAAGAGCCCCCTTTTTTATTCTCTTTTAGGGTCTAATACCCCGCGGCTTGCCGCGTTTTTCCCCCTCCCCCTTGATGGGGGAGGGTTAGGGTGGGGGTGAAGCGTGCCGGTCGGGCAATTCGGTATCGAACGCCTATAAATCGATTTATCCCAAAGCCCACATTCGAGCTTTGGCCCTGCGCCCAGCAGTCCTTGCCGGACGGGCAAAGTTCATATCCAACGATAGCGGGGTGTTTAGATTTTAATCGTCTCCGGATACTCTGGCCCTGCGCCGAGCAGTCACCCTCCCCTCAGTCCCCTCCCGTCGAGGGAGGGGAGGTATTAACGTAGATACCCCGTAGCTTGCTGCGGGGTAGTTCATTTGTCAATTATTGTCCCCTCGCCCCTTGTGGGAGAGGGCGGAGGGTGAGGGGGAGTATTCACAGGCGCGGTTAGAAAACCGCGCCTATCGTTTTTTTACCGATAGATACAGCCCGCCCTAATTCTCCGACGACCTGTACCTGAACGAAGAGACGATATCGCCCTTGAATATCACCTCGAGTGTCGCCGCGCTCGAAGTCCTCGCGGTCTCGTTCTCAACCACGCCGAAGTAGACCGGGACCTTTTTCTCCTTGAACTCGTAGGTTATTTTTTCGGTCCCGTCGTCCGTATTGACGCTCGTCGGCGGACCGAAGGCATCGAGGACCATCTGCCTTGTCGTCTCGCCCGGCTTTATCCTGTCGATCACGGCCTGCCTCTCGATCCGGGCGCCTTCGACGCTCTCCGTCTTTCTGGTAACGGCCTGAGAGCACCCCGCCAGAATGAAAGCCGTCGCCGCGATAACAACCATCTTTGCCGCCGAACCTGTCTTCATCATGCCTCCGCCACCCCGTCCTTGCTCGAGTTCTTGACCCTGTACATGGCCGCGTCGGCCAGGTGTATGAGGTCGTCTTTGTCCTCCGCGTCATCCGGGTAAGACGCTACGCCGAAGGACCCGGTAAGCCTTATGTTGATGCCTTCGTCGCTGAGGAATACCGTCTCCCTCATCGCCGTGCGGATCTTTTCCGCCACCATCATCGCGTTCTTTTTCGATGTCTCGGGCATGAGCACTAGGAACTCGTCCCCGCCGTACCTGCACGCCATGTCCACGTTCCGTATCATCGAGAGTATGAGCCGGGCCACTTCCATGAGAAGCCTGGAGCCCATGAGGTGGCCGTGGGTGTCGTTAACGGTCTTGAAGTAATCGAGGTCGAGGAAGATCATCGACAGGTTGTATTTGAACCGCTTGGCGCGCTCGACCTCGTATTCGAGCCTGCTGTGGAGGAAGCGCGAGTTGTAGAGCTTCGTGAGGTCGTCGGTGATGGTCAGCTCCTGGACCTTATTGAAGAAAACGGCGTTCTCGATGGCTATGGCCGTGTAGTCGGCGAGTGTTGTGAGTATGAGGAGGTCGTCCTCCGAGAAACCGCCCTCCTCGTCCTTGTTGATGAGCTCTATTACGCCGCGGCATTTGCCGCGTGTAAGGAGCGGCACGCACACTATCGACTTCGTCCTGAAGTTCGACACGCGGTCGGCCTTTGAGCTAAAGCGCGGGTCCTCAGCCACGTCCGGGACGAGGAGCGGCTTTTTTTCAAGCGCGACCCATCCGGCGACACCCTCGCCGACCTTGAGGCGCAGGTCTTTTATCTTCTCCGAGCCCTTGCCTACGACTATCTCGAACCTTAATTCGTTCGTCTCCTCATCGAGCAACAGGAGCGACCAGTTCTTCGGGTGAAGGAGGTCGCTTATCTTTTCCATCACGATGTTGAGTATCTCCCTTAAGTCGAGGGAGGAGGTGAGGGCCTTGCCTATTTCGGTGAATGTGGCGAGCTGAAGCCTTCTCTGCTTGAGCTCGAGAGAGTCCGCGGGGGTGCAGATGATGAGGTTTTCGGCGTCCTTCATGTCCATCCGAAAAATATAGCTTAGAGAGGCAAAAAAATCAAGGAAACTGCCGGGTTGGGCGGCTACCCCTTAATGGAAAGCCGGCCGGTGCCGCATTGTGGGGCCGGACTCTAATACCTTTGCGAATAAAGCCCCTGGAGCCTTCTTGTAAGAGGCCCTCTCCTGCCTGAGCCTATGGGGGCCTTGTCCACCCTTGTAAGCGGGGCTATCCCGAGTATGACGTTCGTGAGGAAGGCCTCCTCGCACATGAGGAGCTCCGTGACAGAGACGGGCCCTTCGGCGACGATGACCCCGTTCTCCTTCGCCACTCCGATGACCGCGTCGCGGGTGACGCCCGGGAGCAATTCCCCGCCGGAGAGCGGAGGCGTCCTCAAGATACCTTTTAATACGACAAAGAGGTTCGTGGATGTGCCTTCCGTTACACGCCCCCTCGGGGTGGTGAAAAGCCCCTCGTCGGCCTTTGCGTCCTCGGCCTCGATCCTGGCGAGGATATTGGAGAGATAATTGAGGGTCTTTATACCCGGGAGGGCCGGTCCGTAGTCCCTGATTAGCGCGGCCTTCAGCCCCTTTGTGCGGACCCTTTCGAGAAAGGACGCCTCAAGCGGCTTGGTATATATGATGACCGTTGGTCTGATGTCTCTGGCAGGCAGATGCCCGCCCCTGTCCACGCCGCGAGTGACGATTATCTTTACGTACGATTCATCGTGAGTAAGGCCGTTCTCCTTAAGGAGCCTGGCGATCAGCCTTTCGTCTATTTTTTCAAGGTGCGCATCCAGGGCCTTTTTGTCCATGCGGATGGCGTCCGCCCCGGCCTTCAGCCTCTGGAGATGCTCGACGAAAAGGAGCGGCCTGCCGTCGCGCGCCCTTATCGTCTCAAAGAGGCCGTCGCCGTAAGAGAGCCCCCTGTCGAATACCGATATCGCGGCCTTTTCTTCGGAGACGAACCTTCCATTAATGTATGCCGTGGGTTTGGTTTTTCCCATCGATAGCCTCCCCTTAGCAGGCTGCTGAAAAAGTCCATCTGCTTTGTTGTCTTCGTCGCTCATCACTGCGGCGTACACAAAGCACGCCTCGCTCCTCGCTTCTCGACGCCTCGCATCTGGAGCTTTTTGAGCAGCCCGATAAAGTCGTGCATTTTGGAGCCGTTAAGGCTTGATCCCCGCCGCGTCGAGGAAGTCCTTTGCCTTGAGTATCGTCTCGTTGTATTCGTCCTCAGGGACCGAGTCGGCGACTATACCTCCGCCGACGTGCAGGTACATGTGTCCGTCCTTGAAGACCGCCGTCCTTATCGCCATCGAGATGTCCATGTTGCCGCTAAAGTCCACCCAGCCTATGCCGCCGGTGTAGATGCCGCGGCAAACAGGCTCGAGCTCGTCGATTATCTCCATCGCCCGGACCTTCGGCGCGCCCGTGACCGACCCGCCCGGGAATATGGCCCTAAGGGCCTCCGCGCCCGTCACACCCTTTTTTAGAGAGCCCTTGACGGTCGAGACCATGTGGTGGAGCGCAGGGAAGGTCTCAATGCCCGCAAAGGCGGCGACCTCCACGCTTCCGGCCTCCGAGACCTTGCCGAGGTCGTTCCTCTCAAGATCGACTATCATCACGTGCTCTGCGTTCTCCTTGACGCTCTTCTTTAATTCCTCCATCAACGCCGCGTCGTCCTCGGGGTTCAAGCCCCGCGGCCTCGTCCCCTTTATCGGAGAGGTCTCGATAGTCCTGTCCTTGACCTTCAAGAGCCGCTCGGGCGAGTTGCATATCACCTGAAAGCCCTTGTAGTCGAGGAAGTAGCTGTACGGCGCCGGGTGCTTGGAGGCGAGCTCCATGTAATAGGAGAGCGGGTCGCCGTGGAAATGGAGCTTGAGCCTCTGCGAGAGGTTTATCTGATAGATGTCGCCTGCCGAGATGTACTCCTGCGCCTTAAGAACGGCCTTTATGTACTCTTCCTTTGTCATGTTCGAGGAGAGGTGGCAGGCTGAGGCGTGCCCGGACGGCCTTCCAGACCCCCTTGAGGCGAGGAGGCGCGACTTGAACTCCTCGAGCTTCGCCTTGTCTTCAGAGGACGAGATGAGAAAGCCCGTGCCGTCCCTGTGCCGGTAGATGAAGACGGGGTCGTAGAAGCCGAAGAGCGCGTCGGGAAGGTCGAGCCCGCATTTCTTTTCGAACCTCCCCGGCTCTATCAAGTCCTTAAGGTCATACGAGAAGTACCCGACACCGCCGGCGCTGAAAGGGAGCGGCCCACGCTCCCTCCTCTTATATTCAGGGAGTATCTTCGAGACAGCCTCGAAAGGGTCGTCGAATACGCGCTTCGCGAGGTCGCCGCCTTCGGCTATGGTCGCGCCCTGGAGGGTATTGATCGTTATCTCCGGCTCGGCGCTCATCGCGGTGTGCCTGTTGTCAGGCGGGCCGAACGTGAACATAAAGGGCCAGGTCAGGTCCCTGAGTTGCGCAAACGCGCTGTAGGGCTCAAGCCCGTTTAGAAATTCCATCAGCATGTAAATAGAATATAACCTTTTCCCTTTATGGTCAAGAAAGGCCTTGCACGGGCAAAGTTCATATTGAGATGATTCAGATTATTTCATTGCGGGTCATTTATACCCCTCTTTTCTAAAGAGGGGCGAGCGGAGCGAAGCAATCTCATCTTCTGGCAGGGTCTGTCCCGGAGATTGCTTCGTCGCAAGGCGCGCTCCTCGCAATGACAGACTCGGTCCTCGCCGGACGGGGCCCTCTCCCGTCAAGGGAGGGGGTTTGAATTAAAATGAAGGTGAAAAACCAGGGTGTTTATAGTATCATTTCCCTTTGAGGTTACTTATGACAACGAGAAGAAAGACCCGCGAAATAAACATAGGCGCAGTCCGCGTCGGAGGGGACGCCCCTGTTACCGTCCAGTCGATGACGAACACGGACACCGCCGACGTGAGGGCGACCGTCGCGCAGATAAAGGCGCTTGAATACAGCGGGTGCGAGATAGTCCGCGTCGCTGTCCCAAATGAGGAGGCGGCGTCCACCCTCGGGAAAATAATCAAAGAGATTACCATCCCGCTCATCGCCGACATACACTTCGACTGGCGGCTCGCGCTGAAAGCCCTTGACGAGGGCGTCCAAGGCTTGAGGCTCAACCCCGGCAACATCGGCTCTAAGGAGAGGATAGGCGAGGTCGTAAGGGCCGCGAAGGAACGCGGCGTCCCCATCCGCATAGGCGTCAACGCCGGGTCGCTTGAAAAAGACATACTGGAGAAATACGGACACCCCACGAAAGAGGCGCTCGTAGAGAGCGCCATGCGCCACGTCTCCATACTCGAAGACATGGATTTTACCGATATTAAAATTTCTCTCAAGGCTTCGAGCGTGCCATTGACTGTCGAGAGCTACAGGTTGCTTGCCACAAAGGTCGATTACCCGTTCCATATCGGCATAACGGAGGCAGGGACGACCTTCGGAGGCACGATAAAATCGTCTGTCGGGCTCGGCGTGCTTTTGTACGAAGGCATCGGAGACACTCTCAGGGTATCCCTTACCGGCGACCCGGTCGATGAGGTAAAGGTCGGATGGGAGATACTTAAATCACTTGGATTAAGGAAGCGCGGGGTGAATATCATCTCGTGCCCGACCTGCGGTCGCATAAAGTTCGACAGCATCAAGATAGCGACGGAGGTGGAAAAGAGGCTCTCTCACATAGAGGAGCCGCTGAACGTCGCGATCATGGGTTGTGTCGTGAACGGGCCCGGCGAGGCGGTGGAATCAGACGTAGGCATCGCCGGAGGCGACGGCGTAGGCCTCATCTATGTGAAGGGCGAGGCTGTTAGGAAGGTAAAGGAGGCGGACATCGTCGAGGCTCTGATAGATGAGGTAGAGAAGATTGTGGAGGCGGGAAAGAAGGGGGCGGCGAAAGATTAAAGAGTCTGCTGAATCGCCTGTCGGATTACGAATTAAAGGGTTCAGGTTGCAAACCTGAACCCGCAAAGAATTGGGCACACTTGCCGTTGATCTAAGCGTTGGAACAATGCCAAAAGTACCAGGCGAGCTACGAGGTCTTGGACTTCCCAAGAGCGAATTGAATCCATATACAAGTCAATTAAGTCGCTGGTCTGGTAGATTTGAGACTAGAGTTTTTAGAGAAATCGGACGGAGCGTTTACGGAGTGGCTGTAGGTACAGTGGCAACTGCTGCGGTTGTTTTTGAAGGTTTTTATGATTTATCTGTTATTGTTCATGCAGCTTCAAAAGCAACCTCAATATACGATTGTAGCTGTTCAGATTAAGGGATGGCATCCGTGAGAGTGCCAGAAAAAATAATACGTGAACGGGCTTACCTGCGAATCGCTGAGATATTCAATATACCTAAAGAACAGTTGCGACTGGATTCTAAATTTGGAGAAGACCTTAAACCCAGTTTTATCTCAGATTTTCGGTACAATGAGCTTGATAAAGTAGATCAAGATATTCACGATGTCGCGGATCGAAAAATCACCAAGGAGCTTCGTGAAGGAGTTATTATAATTCGAACTGTGGGAGAATATTGTGATTACATGGTCCGCTGTTACGAAACTAATCCAAAAGATGTAAATAAAATATTACGTTTGCCAGTCATGTAGCCGGGTAGGGTGCGCCGCGCACACCATTTTAAATAAATTATCCCGGTAGTAATGTAGGTTGGGCTGAGGAACGAAGCCCAACAATCAATTACGCGGCGCAAATGCTTTTTGTTGGGCTTCACTTCATTCAGCCCAACCTACAAGAGCTGAACCCGCGAAAATGTTTTTGTTCTGTTTTTATAAACACACGGGCGCATGGCGGAGAGCGCCTAAGGGAGGGCGTGGCGAGCGCGCCGGGGAGTAGGAGCGTAGCGACTTAAGGGGCGCGCGAGCGGGTGGGGGAGGAAGAAAGCGCTCGGAGCCATCGCCGAAAGCGCGCGGAGCGCGCAAAAAGGCCTACTCTAAATAGTCCCCAAACGAATAACAACATTAAGAAAGAAAACCATGACCATCTCTTCCATACTCAACCTCTTCGGAGGCAGTGACAACAGGATAACCGCCGAAGAGCTTAAGACCATGATGGAGAGTAAAGAAGCAATCTCCATCATCGATGTCCGGAACCCCAGCGAGTTCAAGTCCGGCCACATACACGGTTGCGTCCTCATCCCGTTGAGCGAATTAGAGGGCGCGGAGAACATCCCTTCAAAAGGAAGGCTCGTGCTCTATTGCGCGGCGGGGGTGAGGTCCATGAAGGCGCGGGATATCCTGAAAGGCCGCGGCATCAAGGACGCGGTCGATTTAAAGGGCGGCATAGACGCCTGGATAAAGGCAGGAGGGAGGGTCGTCAAGCCCTGATGTTCAGCCTCCATCCTACACTTGAAAACGACACACGTAATATCATCGACCTCCCGCTCTCCCGCGTCCTCCTCATGAAAGACAGAGGCTTCCCCTGGCTCATACTCGTGCCCAGGAGGGAGGGCGTAAAAGAGATACACGAGCTTACGCCGGACGACCGCGCTCTATTAATAGAAGAGGTCTCGCTCGCCTCAACTCTTCTCACGAGACTCTTCAACCCCGTAAAGATAAATATCGGCGCGCTTGGGAACATCGTCCCGCAATTGCATGTCCATGTCATCGCCCGCTTTGAGAATGACCGCGCCTGGCCCGGCCCTGTCTGGGGAAGCGGACCAAAAGAGCCTTATTCCGAAGATGATCTCGCCTCGATCGTCTCACGCCTCCAAGACGCCTTCAAGCGCGCTTGAACCGCCAGTCTACTTCCCTTGACACAGCCTCTGCGCACGCTAAAATTTAAATAGGGAGATTTGTAAGTTTTTTTGTTGTTTTTTAATCCCTGCGGCCCGCTCCGTCTTTGAATGGAGTGGACCGTAAGGAAAAGGAGATGATCTTATGAAGGCCCTTGTATATCACGGCCCGGGAAAACAGTCCTGGGAAGAGAAGGAAAGGCCTAAGATACAGGAAGAGACGGACGCTATCGTGAAGATTACAAAGACCACGATATGCGGGACAGACCTGCATATCATGAAGGGCGACGTGTCTACGGTCGTTGACGGCAGGACGCTCGGCCACGAAGGCATAGGCACGATAGAGGAGACGGGCAAGGCCGTCAAGAACTTCAGGAAGGGGGAGAAGGTGCTGATATCGTGCATCACCTCGTGCGGGACTTGCGATTACTGCAAGAGGGGGATGTACTCCCACTGCGAGTACGGAGGATGGGTGCTCGGCAACCTGATAGACGGCACGCAGGCCGAGTACGTGAGGATACCATTCGCGGACACGAGCTTATACCACGCGCCGGCAGGCGCGAACGAGGACGCTCTCGTCATGCTCTCGGACGTCTTCCCCACCGGGTTTGAGTGCGGCGTGCTGAACGGCGCGGTAAAGCCGGGGGATAACGTCGCCATCGTCGGCGCGGGGCCCATAGGGCTTGCGGCGCTCCTTACAGCGCGGTTCTATTCGCCGGCCTCGATCATCATGATAGACGTCGATGACGAGAGGCTCAAAAAGGCCCGCTCTCTCGGCGCGACACGCGTAGTTAACAGCGTGAAAGAGGACGCCGAGGCGAGGGTAAAGGAGATGACTGAGGGAAGGGGCGTGGACACGGCGATCGAGGCGGTCGGGATCCCGAGGACCTTCGAGCTCTGCGAATCGATTGTCGCGCCCGGAGGCCACATCGCCAACATCGGCGTATTCGGCGAAAAGGTCGACCTCCACATGGAGAGGCTCTGGGCCCAGAACATCACGATAACGACGAGGCTCGTCGATACCGTGACGACCCCGATGCTGCTTAAGAGCCTGGAGGCCGGGAACCTCCACCCCGAGGCGCTTGTGACGCATCATTATCAGCTCGGAGAAATACTCAAGGCCTACGACACATTCTCGCACGCGAAGGAGACTAAGGCGCTCAAGGTGGTGCTCGACGGTTGATTCTCTAAAAATTGTTATTTTTCCTGATCTCTGCGTCAGGTCGGAAATAAAAGTGCTCACATATTTAACACATATGCTCCGCTTTTTATTTCCGCCCTTCCTTGACCTCAGAAAAAATTCCTAATTTTTAGAGGTAGCCTCAAGTGTGTAGGAGGCGATAACCTTTGCAGGAAGCGTAAGGCGCGGCAAAAGCCGCGCCTTGAGTTTTTTGTGCAAAGGGAAGGTTTGAAGCTCCCCTCCTTAACAAGGAGGGGCGGGGGAGGTCGTTCTCATTCTAAATTCACCCCTCCCAGCCTCCCCTTGTTAAGGGGAGGAGTTACGCGTGACCCCCTCTTTTCTAAAGAGGGGTGAGGGGAGATTAATCAATAGGCGGTGACTAACGAGCCCGCTTTTCCCGCGGGACAATGTAAAAACTAACATTTTCCGCATCGATCGAAAAAAGCCTTTTAAACGCATGCCCGTGTGCTGTAAAATACAGGGATAAGTTTTTTATACCAGGAAGGATAGTGAGTCTCTGTTATGCTTAAGTTCAATAGCCTCAGCAAAGGTTACAGCATGGATTATCTTTTCCGCGATGTCAGCTTTTCCCTGACGCCCGGCGAAAGGCTCGGGCTCGTCGGCAGGAACGGCACGGGGAAGACGACGCTCTTTAAACTCATACTCGGGGAGGAGGAGCCGGACTCCGGCACCATAACCGCCCCCAAAAACTACAGGATCGGCCACCTCTCCCAGCACTTGAAGCTCAGCGAGGATACCGTTATAAAAGAGGCGCTCCTCGGGCTCCCAAAGCATGAGGACGGGATAGACGAGACCTACAAGGCAGAGGCGATACTCATGGGCCTCGGCTTCTCCGAAGAGCAGTTCAACATGCACCCGTCCGGTCTCTCCGGCGGCTTGCAGATCAGGCTCAACCTCGCAAGGACCCTTGTGGCGGAGCCGAACCTCCTTCTGCTGGATGAGCCGACCAACTACCTCGACATCGTATCGGTCAGGTGGTTGAAAAAGTTCCTCCAGTCCTGGAAGGGCGAGCTCATGCTCATCACACACGACAGGGAGTTCATGGACAGCGTCACGACGCACACCATGGCCATCCACAGGGCGAAGGTGAAGAGGGTCTCAGGGGGGACAGAGAAGCTCTACGCGCAGATACTCCTCGAAGAAGAGGTCTACGAGCAGACGAGAGAACGCGATGAGAAGAAGCGCGCCGAGATAGAGAAGTTCGTAAACCGCTTCAGGGCAAAGGCCACAAAGGCGAGCGCGGTCCAGTCGAGGATAAAGGCTCTCGACAAGATGGACAAGAAGGATAAGCTCTCAGATATCAGGACGCTCGACTTCGAGTTCAACTCCGCGCCCTTCATGGGCAAGTGGCTGATAGAGGCCGACGGGGTCTCGTTCGGCTACGACCGCGCGGCGCCGCTCATAAAGGGGCTCTCCTTCTCGATAGGGAAGGAAGACCGCATAGCCGTGATAGGCAAGAACGGCAAGGGCAAGACGACGCTCCTAAACCTCCTCGATGGCGATATCGAGCCGACCGCGGGCGCGGTAAAATACCACCCTAACTTCCGAATCGCCTACTTCGGCCAGACGAACATCTCTAGGCTCGACCTCTCAAGGACAATAGAAGAAGAGCTCATGTCCGCCGACCCGTACTTGAGGCGCGAGGGCGCAAGGAGGATAGCCGGCGCGATGATGTTCTCCGGAGACGCGGCTCTTAAAAAGATAAGCGTGCTCTCCGGCGGGGAGAGGGCGCGCGTGCTTCTGGGCAAGCTCCTGGCCACCCCGGCGAACCTCCTCCTGCTCGACGAGCCGACGAACCACCTCGACATGGATTCCATCGACTCGCTCGTAGAGGCGATAGACGCGTTCGACGGCGCGGTAGTCATCGTCACGCACAGCGAGCTCATTTTAAAGGCCATCGCGACAAAGCTCATCATATTCGACAAGGGGTCGGTGAGCGTTTTCGACGGCAACTACGACGACTTCCTCGAAAAGATCGGATGGGAAGGGGAGTCTTCCCCGGGGCCCGCGAAAAAGAAAAACGGCAAGGCTAACTGGAAGGACGCTAAAAAGCTCCGGGCCGACGTATTATCCGAGAAGTTCCGCGTCCTCGGGCCGATTAAAAAAGAGATGAGCGGGCTTGAGGATGAGATAACGGAGCTCGAGCGCGTCTCTGAGGCCTCCAGCAGGGAGCTCCTCCTTGCGTCAGAAAGGGGCGAGGCCGACCTTATAGCGAAGCTCTCAAAGACGTATCACGAGTCCAGGGAGCGCATTGATACGCTCTTCGACAGGCTGGAATCTCTTACAAACGAGCACGACGCGAAGGTGAAGGAGTTCGAGGAAAGGCTCGGGGAGATAGGTTGAGGGCAGTTCACGGGCTGTGCTTTTAGGGCGCATTTTGAAGGCGCTGGGTAGAATCCCCCTACAGCGCGGATATCACGTCAAATAAAAAAGGCCGGATGCAAATCCGGCCTTTTTTATCTTCTAAATAATAGGTCTATCAGAACACCCAGAGTATCGGGCAGGGCGACTTTTTCGTGACCCTGTCTATTACCGAGCCCATGAAGAGCTTGCCCATAGGCGAGTACCTGTGCGTGGCCATTACTATGAGGTCCGCGCGGTGCTCCACGGAGAGAGCGACTATCTCGTGAGAGGCGTCGCCTTCCCGGAGCACGGTCTCGATGTTATGGAGGCCTTCGTCCCTGAGCTTGTTGGCGGTGGACTCAAGGAGCTCCCTGCCTTTGTTCAGCCAGTCCTCGTGGATCGTCGACCACTCCTCGGAGTTCGTGACAAGGTGCGCGGCCCTGTACCATTTTTCGACTACATGGAGGATCGTGAGCTGGGCCCCCGAGACCTTGCTCAGGTACGCCGCGTGCTTGAGGCCAACGTCGGAGACCTCGGAACCGTCGATCGGGCAGATGATGTGTTTGTACTCCATTTGTTTTTCTCTCCTTAGGCGTAGTCTATCAGAATATCAGGCAACTGGCAAGCGTCCGGCCGGATTATCGGGACACGCCTGTCCCGCGCCTTA
>JACREV010000254.1 GCA_016218095.1 Deltaproteobacteria bacterium
AGGTGTTTTGCCGCGGTCGTCGGCCAGATATGCGGGGCGAGCACAGGCTTCGTTATCTTCCATTCATCCCCGGTCTTTTTGACCCGGTAGTCGGCTATCTCGTAGAGATCGAGCCTCAGTATCCCGTGGTTTGATAGCAATCCGACGACATGGTACCTCACCTCTATCGAGGCCTCATCCGTTGATATCATCTCAGACGAGTAAACCCGCGCGCTCTTTACGATGAAGGCGTAGTCCCAGGCGTACTCGGTCTTCCAGCCTACGAGGGGGCGCATGATTTCGATGTAGCTCTCCGGCGTAAGGCGGCCGCCCTTGAGGTCCTTGGTGAAGTAGGTCTTTACAAGCCCCTCCGGCTCCTGTATCGCGAGGGTGCAGCCGGTTGCGATGGTGGAGGCGAGGAGCAGGATTGAAAGGGTGAGCTTTTTCAAGATTTTTGCCTTTCGTTTTTTGTTTTCAATTCTTTGCAGGTCGAATCTTCAAGGTCCCTGCCTCCCTTTAAGGGGAGGCGATCGGGTCAGCCTCTCTTCTTCCCTTTTTTAAGGTACTCCCTTACGAACGCCTCCTCGTCCTCCCTGGATGCGAGGACCCCGTCGAGCCGCTTCTTCAACAGCTCCGAGAGGACCTCGCCCATGAAAGGGCCTTCCTTGACCCCGAGCCTTTTGAGGTCAACGCCCTTGAGCGATACCTCCGTGTATTTAAGCCGGGTAATATAGCTCGAGAGCGCCTTTTTTACGGATTCGCGGGAGGCCTTTGCGAGGAGATATATGATTATCTCAAGGGGGAGGTCCTCAAGAAGCTCAAAGAGCGCGCTGTTTGTCCTGGCGCCGCCTGAGTTGAGTATAGAGAGGGCCTTAAGCCCCTCTCTTCTTGAGGCGAGGACCTCGATCCTCTTTTTGCCGGAGATCATGAGCCTCTTTACGAGGACGATAAGCTCCTCTTCGTTCAGCTCGTCGGTAAGGGCGAGAAAGAGGACCAGCCATCCTTCCGCCTTCTCCTTCGTGTACAGGAGCTCATGCCACTTAAGCGTTTCGCGCGTCCTCTCGAAGAAGATCTCGCGCTCGACGGACCAGGTTATATTCGGGTGTATGAGGCGTAGCAACCCGAGCTCGTGCAACCTCTTTATGCATTTGGCCGCAGTCTCTTCCTCGAGTATGTTCTTTAATTCCTCAAGCAGGCGCGGCCCCGAGAGCTCCTTGAAGACGTCGAGCTTGACCGCGTTCTTTATTAGGTTCAGGGTGTGCTTGCTTATCCTGAAGTCGAACTTTTCCGAGAACCGGACGGCTCGTAGCGCCCTTGTCGGGTCCTCTACGAAGCTCAGGTTATGGAGGATGCGGATAGTCTTCTCCTTCAGGTCTTTCTGGGCCCCGAAAAAGTCTATCAACTCGCCGAACTTGCCGGGGTTGAGCGCTATGGCGAGCGTGTTTATTATGAAGTCCCTCCTGTAGAGGTCGAGCTTCAGGGACGACTGTTCTATCGTCGGCAGGGCCGCCGGTTTTTCGTAGTATTCGAGCCGGGCTGTGGCGACGTCGACCTTGAAGCCGTCCGGGAATACGAGTACGGCGGTCCTGAACCGAAGATGGGGCTTGACCCTCGCCTTCTGTTTTTTGGCGAAGTCTGCGGCGAAAGCTATCCCGTCCCCGCCCTCTATGACGATATCTATGTCGAGGTTTTCTCTCCGGAGCAGCAGGTCGCGCACGAACCCTCCGACCGCGTATGCCGTGACATTTTCGGCCTCAGCCGTCTCCCCGGCCTTTTTCAAGAGCTCGATGACCCATGAGGGGAGCATCTCGTGCATGAGCTTTGAGAGGTGGCGGACCTTCTTCGGGCCCATCGAGGACTCCCGGAGCTCCTCCTGAAGGAGTTTTAAAAGGTCGGTCCTCGTTATGACGCCTACGACCTTTTTGTCTTTTATGACGGGTAGCAACCTCTGGCCGTGGCCGACGACCTTTTCGCGTATCTCGTCAACGGAGGTGGAGTCCGAAACGGTATCTATCTCGGTCGTCATGTAGTCAGCGACAGCCGCGCCTCCGAGCCCGTGGAAAACGGCCTTATCGAGCACCTGCCTCGTTATGACGCCCTGGACAGAGCCGTTCCTTGCGACCGGGGCGGCGTTTATGCCGTACCTCCTCATGAGCTCTATGGCATCCTTGAGGATGGTCGACGGCGGCAGTGTTATCGGCGGGTACGACATGATGTCGCTGGCCGTCCTCTCGGGGGCTACAGTGCGCCTTATGGCGGAAAGGAGCGTCTCCTTCGCTTCAACGAGGGTCATCTTCAGGGTGGCCGAGGCGGCTGTCGAGTGGCCGCCCCCGCCTATGGCGCGCGCGACCTTGCCGACGTCTACCTTAGGGGTCCTGGAGCGGGCTATCACATGGACACGGTCCTCCGAATCCACCAGCAGGAACAGCGAGCCCATGGACTCGATGTCCATCATCCTGTGGGCCAGCGTTGCTATGTCGCCGGTGTACCTCTCGAGGTAGCCTTCGGAGACCACAATCTCGGAGCCGCCTATCGTGTACGCGGTCTCGGAGTGGAGGAGCTCGTTTAATAGAGATACCTCCTCGGGGGTGAGTTCTTTTCTTAAGAACGCCGACACCCTTACGAGGTCCGCGCCTTTTGAAAGGAGGAACTTGGCGGCCTCGTAGTCGCTCCCGGTGGTGGAAGGGTAGGAGAGCGACCCTGTGTCCTCGTATATCCCGGCCATGAATATAGTCGCCTCTTCGGGCGTGATATCAAGAGACCTGTCTTTAAGTATGAGCGTAAGCACCGTCGTCGACGAGCCGTAAGGCTTGATGACCTCGTACGAGCCCCGGACCGCGTCCTTATCCTCGACGTGGTGGTCGTAGACGTGGACGTCGACGCCCTTATCGATGAGAGCGCCGAAGGGGCCGATCCTTCCGGCGTGCCGCGTGTCGACGAGTATCAGGCGCGTGACCGCGTCAAGGTCGATGTCCCGGATCCTGTCTATCGGATAAGGGAGCCGGACCGAGTCGACGGCCTCTCTGAGCCCTTTCTCCAGAGAGCCTGAAAAGACGATGCGGGCCTCGGGGTAGAGCTTTTTGGCCGCGATCATCGAGGCGAACGTGTCGAAGTCGGCGTTCGTATGAGAGGTGATGACTTCCATTAGTCCGATATTAGCACATTTATCAAGGGGGTACAAAGGGGGAGCAAGGGGGATGAATGTTATCTTAAAAAAAAGACCTGCTAATATTGAATAACATTTTAGAAGTCTTTAGCCTTATTTTTTTTGCGCCCTGCCGGGCTTTTTTCGGCATGGGGCTTCGCTCCCTCCGCCCTCCCCTCCCATTCGCTCGCCCCTTAGGGCGCTGTCGCGCCTTTTTACTTCCTCGGCTCGCTCATATGGCTTCCTCCCTTAAGGTCGCTCACCCCATGCCTGGGGAGTTTTGAAAAACAAAGATTTATTTTTTGTTCTGTCTTACCAACACACAGGCGCATGGCGGAGAGCGCCTAAGGGAGGCGGAGGCGAGCGCGCAAAAAGTAAAAAAGCTAAAGACTTCTGGCGGTAAGGTGTTCGGTTGCAAACAAAAAGGCGGGTGGTCTCCCACCCGCCTTGGTCAGCATCTGAGTCTAAGGCCTACTTCTTCTCTTTTTCTTTATCCTTCGCCTTGTCGTCCTTTACCTCCCTCTCCAGCTCCACCGCCTTCGGGGCGGGCTGGGAGTGGCACCTGAAGCAGTCGTCGAGCGGGAAGGCGACCCTCGTGTGGCACACGCCGCAGTACTGGCCGGCCATTATCTTCATCATGTTCATCTCGGGGTTGCCGCCCTTCTGCTGCTTGAAGATGGCGGTGTGGCACGTCGCGCAGTCCATCTGCTCGGTGTGCGGCTTATGCGGGAACTTGACGTCAGGCGGGTGCGGGACGAACTTCGTCACCGGTATTATGACGTCGAGGTCGAGGGACTCAAGACCGTCCTTGCCGCCCGGGGCGGGGCCGGCCTTTATCTTCTTTTCGTTAAGCGCCTTTACCCAATCGACCTTGTTGCCGAAGTGGTCCGCCGGCAGGCCTTTTACGGCGTCGTCGAACTTCCTGTTCTCCTTGACCTCTATACCGTAGGAGTGGCAACGGTTGCACTCGGCTACTGCGAAGGCGGCCTTGCCGTTATGGCACTCGCCGCAGTATTTGCCGGCCTCGATGTCCGCCTGCGTAACGCCCGTCGTGTTGGATTTGAGCTTGAAACCTATATCGGTATGGCACGCCTTGCACGAGTATTTGTCCCTGTGGGCCCAGTGCGGGAATACAACCGGCTTTACCTCGGCGCTTGATGCGGTGGACCTGTTCATTATGACCGTGCCGTGGGCAGAGGGCGGCTTTATTTTTCTAAAGTCCGTCTCTTTCGTAACATCGCCCTGCGCCAGGGCGCTCCCCGCGATGAGGGCGGACGAGGCGATGGCTAAGAGTACGGCGAGGGGCCTTATTATTCCTTTACTTCTCACTTCTGACCTCCGTTCTTTCTTAAGGCTATCTCTAAAAATTGTTCTTTTTCCCGATCTCTGTGTCAGGACGGAAATAAAAATGCTCACATATTCCCATATATGCTCCGCTTTTTATTCCCGCCCTTCCTTGACCTCAGAAAAAATTCCTAATTTTTAGAGGCAGCCTTGCATCAATATCCGGTATGGCATGTGGCGCAGAGTTTCGTGAAGTCTACCCTGAGCATCTTGCCGTACCTGGACCTGTTATGCGGCTCGTGACAGGTATAGCAGACCATCTCCCCGTCGTCGGTCAAAGGCAGGGACGCAGGCACCTTGATCCTCGGCATCTTGCCTATGGGGTGTCTCGTCACGGGGTGGTTTCCGACGTTACCCGGATGGCACTTCGTGCAGGTGGTGACCGGGTCGAGGTTAAGGAGCGGCGGCTCGGCCTGATGGCAGACCGAGCAGAATTCCTTTTTGGAAAAGTCGTGCGGGTTCACCTCGACCCGCCCTTCCTCGGAGGAGGCCGTGCCCGGCAGTATTACGAGCAGTAAAAAGAGCGCGACCGTTGCCGGATAAGCCGTCTTCCACGAAGGGCGCGCGCCTTGCGCGGCATCGGATGAGAGGGTGCCGCTCGATAGTGTGTTTTTCATTTCGATCCAGTCAGGTTTTCGGCCCCTTCCGCCATGAAAGAGGGCCCACCGTTTTAACCTGGGCCAGAATACCCTGCGCCTTTTTATGCCCGCCCTTTTAATTCGAGCAGTCGCCTATGGTGTTGCAGTTGTAGTTGGCCGTGTTCCCGTTCGTGAAGCTCGTGAAGTTGTTGTTGCATACCTTGTCCGTCGCCGGGGTCACGGACCTGAACCACATCTGTGTCGCCTGCAGCGTCGTCGGACGCGTGTAGGACTCCACGCACGCGCCGTTCATCATCCTGTAGCCGAGCGGGTCTGAGCCGGCCTGGGTCCCCGCGGCCATGTTCGAGCCGTGTATGCCCTTCATCGCGTTGGTCGTAGAGTCGTACGCCCCGCCGTGGCAGGTGAGGCAGAGTATGCCGAACTTGTTTCCGCTGTTCCCCGTGGACGCCCCGCTCTTGTAGAAGGGCGAGCAGTTGACGCCGGGGCAACCGGTCTGCCCGTCGACCGGGTGCGTGACGCGGGCGTAGTCGCGGAGCAGCTTGCCGTTGCCGTCGGTCGCGGTGCTCACAAAGTCCTCGTCTCCGTAGACCTCGCGCCTGTGGCAGTTGTAGCAGAAGTTGACGAGGGTGCCGACCCCGGTCTCGTTCCTCCTCAATATCCATTTTTCGTTCGAGCCGTGAGGGCCCAGAGGGTCCGAGGAATTCTGGGAGCCGTGGCAGTCGGTGCACGTCATGGCGGAGTCGTGCTTGACGTTATAGAACCCGGTCCTGTCGCCGAAGCCCGGGAAGTCCATGTACCTGAAGGTGTTGGTGAGCCCGAGGCTGTTGGCAGGCCAGTTCGGGTTGGCATTCACAAACGGCTGGTTCTTGCCCTGGGCGAAGGCCGGATGGAAGGCCATGTTGTTTATGTTCATGTCGGCTGTTATGTCGGACTCCGAGACGATTGAGCCGTCGGCGTTGCCCGAAGGGACGTTCGGCGGCAGGGCCCCGTATGAATAATAGGAGTGGCACTTTATGCAGAGATAGCCTTCGAGGTTGTCGGCGCCAGGCGTCTGCGATGTAAGGTCCACGGCGGTATAAACGAGCGCGGCGTTGCCCGCGGAGCCCCACGGCGAGGGCTTGGCGCCCCAGCCGCCGAGGAGGTTCGCTCCTATGATGTTGCCGTTCGTGCCGCCGACGGTGTGGTTGCCGGTCTTCACCCCGTGGCCGTTGTGGCAGTCGGCGCACTCGGCGTGCCTGTTGGTCCCGAGGTTGGAGGCGGTCTCCCTCGCCGGTTCGCCCGCAGTCCCCCTCGAGGGCAGATGCGAGCCGTAGGTCCCCTTTACGTCGTGCCTGTAGGTGTAATTGAAGAGCGAGTCCATGTTCTTCGCCGCCACGTTGCCGTTATGGCAGTTAAGGCAGGTGTACTCCTCGTCTACTATCTGGCCGGTCCCGGGATCCGTCCCCTTGAGGAGCGTTTTCCCGGAGGCCCCGCCGTGCGAGCGGTGGCAGGCGAGACAGCTCTGAGAGGCGGGCGTGTCGTCCGAGTACCCGGCGGACCCGAGGTCCTCGTGCCATGGGTTTACCCCCGTGCCGTTCCATGTGGCCGTGGAGGTCTGGTGTATGGACGGCATCGTCGTCCAGTACCTCTTTTCGTGGCAGTTCAGGCAGAGTTCGCCGTTTGAAAGGCTCGCCACCATGAACTTCGGGTACGCGGTCCCGTGCGGGTCGTGACAGCTCGTGCACTGGACCCTGTCGGAGGAGTCGAGCCTGACCTCCGGAGGGAGCGTCGCGTTGTCCTTTATCTCGGTGTTCGACGGGTACGCGAGCGAGTATTCGAATGAGATCGGGTGGTCGTCACGAAGATCGGTCCCTATGTACGAGGTCGAGGTGGAGCTTATCTTCCCGGCAACGATGCCCGCGCCCGTTACGTCTATGGTGCCGGACGTCGCGGCGCCGGGGAGGTTAAGGAGAGACCCTATCGCAATGGTGCCGTCATGGCACGATAAACAGAGCTTGGATGAGCCCGTGGGCTGTCCCAGCGCGGGGGCGTTCGGACTCTTTGTGGCCGCGAGCGTCTGGCTCTCGTAGACGTTGTACGTCGCGCCCGTGTCCTGCCTGTTCCATATCGGGTTTTGCGGGTCGGCGTTGTGCGGGGTGTGGCAGAAGACGCAGACCTCGCTCGTCTCCGCCGATTTCACGGCCGCCGGCGACAGGAATCCGAAGTTGTGCTTCGTCCCGGCGACCGTCGCCGGCGAGGGCCCTGCGGAGAAGACGATGTAAGCGGCGCTTACGGCCACGGCGACCGCCGTTACGGGCAGCCTGAACCCGGTCCGAGCGAAAAAAGAATAGAGTGGAAGACGGGACCTTATCCCTGAAAGCCATTGCGCGATGGGTTTCTTCATCTTAAGCCAGCTCACTTCCCGGAATAATGTTTTTCGGCCTATCAGCTCTGCCCGTGGTACTCGAAGACCTGAATACGTCTGTTGTACGAGTCGGATACGTATATCTTGTCCGCGCTGTCTATGAATACGCCCGAGGGGAGCCAGAAAGAGCCGTATTCCCTCCCGAGGCGTCCGAAGTTCAGGAGGAAGTTTCCGGACCTGTCGAATATCTGGACCGTGTCGAAGAGCGCGTCGGCGACGTAGATGTTGCCCTCGTTGTCGACGGATACGCCCTTGGGCCTGCCGAAGTCTCCGGTGCCGTCTCCGTGGCGTCCGAACATCGAGACGAATTGGCCGTCTACCCCGAATATCTGGATCCTGTAGTTCATGGTGTCGGCGACGTAGAGCTCGCCATGCTTATTTATGAATATGTCGACAGGGTAGTTGAACTCTCCGGCCTTGTTCCCCCATCTGCCTATGGTCTTCCTGAGCCTGCCCTTGAAGTCATATACCGCGATCTCGTGCCTCGCCGTGTCGGTCACGAAGACGGTCTTGTCGGCCTTGTTGACGGCGATCCCCGTAGGCCTCTTGCCCGCAGGGAACCCGTGGAGGTATTTGCCCTTTGAATTGAAGACGAGGACCTTGTTCTTGAGCGAGTCGGTCGCGTAGATATTGTCCTCGGCGTCGACCGCGACGGATATGGGGGATTCCAGGAACTCGTCCCCGGCCTCCTCTATGAACGAGTACTTATTCTTTATGACGTCATAGACGTGCAGCCTCTTCAACGCCGTGTCCGCGACGATGACCCGTCCGGTCGAGTCGACGGTTATGCCGTAGGGCTTGACCATCTGGTCTGCCCTTGGGCCGAGGAGGAATTCGGCGACTTTCCTGAAGAAACCCTTATTGGCCCCGATGTCCTCGGGCTTCGATATCGCCTTGAACCAGGAGATCCTCGCGGGCTCCGGCGGAGATGGCCAGATAAGGGGCTTCTGCGGGGTAGAGGCGGTCTCCCTGACCTCGCTTTCCGTCCCGGCGCACGCCGAGAGGAATACGAGCAAGAGCAACATGGCCCCGAAGAGGGTCCGCGTCCTGGAGAGATTTATCCTGTTTGCGTAAGGCATAATGTCCGTGGAAACGGGTCGGTACGTCGTTTAAACAGCGTGCAGGGGACGCGGGTTCGCCCCCTTGCATGCCTTCCCACCGCCCTTTTAAGAAGGCCGCCCCGTCAGGGGCTCCTTCGGTTACTTCCTGTGGCAGTACTGGCAGATGTCGAGGCCCGCCGAGCGGAGCCTCATGCTGTAATCGCCGCCCCAGTCGGCCCTGCCGACGAGGAGACCCCTCTCATGCGGGTTGTGGCAGGTGGAGCAGATGATCTTGCCCGACTTCGGGTCGAGCGGCAATATCATCGGGATCTCCTTCTTCGCGAGCCGGAGGCTCATCATTATGTGCTTGGGAGGGACCACCAGGTGGTCGGGCGCCACATAGCCGCTCATGGTCGCGCTTATGCCTTCGGTCCCGGGGTGGACCCTGACCGTATGGCACTGCCTGCATAGCTGGTTCGGGTCTTCTTCGAAGCGGAGCTTGACGTCCTTGATGGACTTGTCCTTCTGTATGTCAGGGACGTTCTGGTGGCAGATGAGGCATGTGCCCCAGAGTATCTCCCCCTCGTCGTTTATCTGCTCGTGGGGGTTCATGATGGTCGTCAAAGCCTCGCTCCTCTCGTAAGGGGGCGGGGTAACCTTGGGCGACTCGGGCTTCTCAGCCGCGTAAGCCGCGACGGCGCCTGATAGTGCGAGCCCTGCGGCCATGCCTATAAAAACTCGGATTCTGTTGTGCATCTTCCTGTCCTGTCTTTTTTCCGGGACACCCGGCCTTGTCCGCCTATTTCGTGAAGGCGTAGACCGAACCGTCCTCGGAGCCTATGTAGAGGTTGTTGTCTACCGCGGCAGGGGATGAGTGGACCCCGCCGCCTGTAGCGTATTTCCAGAGCACAGAGCCGGTCTTCGCGTCAAGCGCGTAGATAAAGCCGTCCTCGGAGCCGATGTATAGAGTCCCGTTGCCGGCGATTACCGGCGTTGAATTTATCTCGGCGCCCAGCTGCCAATCGGAGACCTCGGTCCCGTCGTTCCTGTTATACGCCCTTATGTGCCCGCTCTTGAACGCGATGTAGATGCGGTCCCTGGTGACGACCGGGGTCGAGTAGACCATGTCCGTTGAGAGGCCCTTCCTCCAGACGAATTTTCCGGTCTTGGCGTCTATGGCGTAGAAGTTCCTGGAGAGCGACGCTACGTAGACGGTCCCGTCTTTCACGACCGGGGTCGCGTATACCGCGGAATCCGTCCTCGCGGACCAGTTCCTGCCGCCTGATTTGGCGGAGGAGGAATAGATTATGCCGTTCTTGCCGGCGATGAATATGGAGCCGTCGGCATATGCGGGCGAGGCGTATACGCCGCTGTACTTCTCGTAATCCGGGAGTTTCATCCTCCAGACCCTTTTGCCGTCCGAGGCGTTAAGGGCGTAGAGGTAAAGGTCGTTGGAGGCGATGAAGACGAGGCCTTCGGAGACGAGAGGCGAGGTGAGTATCTTTTCGTCGGTCTTGTGCTTCCATGCGAGCTTGCCGGTTGCCGCCTCAACGGCATAGACGAAACCGTCCTTTGAGCCGAAGAAGACCTTCCCGGCCTCGACGGCAGGCGAAGAGAATACCTCGCCGTCCGTAGCGAACGACCATGCGGGCTTCCCGGTCTCGGCGTCAATGGCGTAAAGGTTCTTGTCATACGAGCCGACGAAGACCTTTCCTTCGAAGACCGCCGGGGACGAATATACCGGCCCCTTTGTCTCGAACCGCCACTTGAGGGACAGAGGCGGTTGTACCGCTCGCTCGACGTAGGATGAGCGAGCCGGGGTCTTCAGAAAGCCTGTCCAGTTCTCGGCCAGCGCCTCATTCGAGATGAAGAACGCCCCGGCCGTTAAGGCCGCGGCCGCGATTCCGATGGATGTCTTTAGATGACGCATAGTCCCTTTCCGTCCGTTCATTGTTTAAACCTTGAACCTGTCGAGCCCCCGCTCTGTCCTTATCCGCGCCTCTGATATGCCGTCGAGCGCGCGCCTGAGCTCAGCCCTTCCGGGGAGAGCGCCCCCGGAGAGCTCCCCTTCAAGCCTCCCGCGCGCCTCATCAAGCCTTTCGGCCGAGTCTTTCAGGGAGCTGAAGGACCCGGCGAGCGAGGCGGTCATCCTGTTGAATGCCTCGGCGAGCCCGCCGGTTATCTTGTCTTCCGCGAGGCTTGCCGTAAAATCCCCTTCAGCCGCCTTCTTCAAAGCCTGTTTGAACTTTAAGAGCGGCAGTTCCACTCTCCGCGTAAGGACATAGCCGAGGACGGCCGAGATGACGATGATAAGCGGTATGGTTATGAGGCTGAGCTTCCAGAGGATCGGTACGGCTATCTCGGAGGTCGTCCTTATCCTCAGATGGATTCTATATAACTCCGAGGTCAATTCCCTGTCAATTAAAAAATAGACGAGCAGGAGGTTCAGGAAGTAGCCCAGAAATATGGCGATGGAGAATCCGGCTATGAACCGCCCCTGGAGCCTTCTCTTGATGAAGAAGTTGCGCCTGCGGTACTTGGGGAAGGCATCTACGCTCATAGGCCCCAGCCTAACACAATTCTACCCTTCAATCAACCATGCCGAATATTAGACCAGTCACATTAAACAGCCCTTAACCCGCCATTAATTATTATCGGCGGCCTGTTGCCCTTACTTTACATGGCACGCGAGGCAAAGCGCGCTTTTTTCGTTCGACATGACGAGCTCGCTGTGCTGTTTCGAGTACGGGTTGTGGCAGCTACCGCACCCGACGAGGCCTCCGAAGAGCTTTATGGCGGAGGGGAGTTCGCTCATGTCCCGGTACGCGCCCTTGTACTTGCGTTTTGTCTCGGCGTAAGAGACGCCTATGGGGTGGCTTACGCCTATGGAGTTCGCGTTATGGAAGACGTTTACCTCGAAGTTCTCGACAAGCGTGTCCTTTGCGAAGGTCGCGTCGTGGCAGGCGAGGCACTTTATCGAGAGCTCGTCAAGGACTGTGCCGAGGTCGTCGGCTATGTACTTGGTGCCTGTTGAGCTCGACACGTGCGCCGTGCCCATCGATATCTTGTGCATCTCGGTCTCGAGGTCCGCGTGGCAGAGCGAGCAGAGCCCCTCGCCCGAGGCCGTCGAGCGCATGTGGAAGTCCCCGTGCCCGTCGTCGTGGACGGTGTGGCAGGTGACGCAGGTTATCTCGTCCTTCCAGTCCAGAGGGAAAACGGCCGGGACCTTCATGGAGGGCTTCCTGTCCACGGGGTGCGAGAGCTCCTTGGAGTCCTTGTGGCACCCGGTGCACATGAGGGTAACGTCCTTTGTGAAGACCTGCGGGGTCTCCCCCTCCTGCGGGACGGTCAGGTGGCAGTCCAGGCACTTGGACTCGAAGTCGTGGTAGCTTGTCCACTGGGAAAAAACGTAGCTTGCCGCCGTCAGCAGGAGGACGGATAATATGAGCGGGATATTGAGCCTTTTCAATCTAACTTACCTTAATGCCTTCAGCGGCCTTTTTAAGCCCTTCTATGCCGGTCTTGAGGTCCTTAAGCGCCCTGGCGATATCGTCTTCGCTCGAGGAGCCGTCTTTTAAGAGCGAATAGAGCCGCTCCTCGTGCCTCTCTATTTCCGATAGCGCGTCGCGCGACGACCTCACCCTGTGGTTCAGCGACCGCACCATCGAGTTTATATCGTCGGCGAGCGCCTCGAGCTGGTCGTTGCCCCTGAACTTGGTGCTGACCGTCAGGTTCCCGCCGGAGATGACGTCGAGGTTCCGCTCTATCCTGAATATCGGCCCGGCTATCTTGTGCGTGAAAAAGAGGGCGATGAGCGCGATCGCGCCGGTTATGAGCGCGAGGATGAATATCGAGTAGAACGAGGCGAAGATGAGCGGGAATATGCGGATCTTCAAGTCGTAGATGGCGTATATGGCGCGGCCATAGGAGTCCCCGAGGTTCCTTGCGGTCATGAGATATATGAAAAAGGTGGCCGCCGACATCCCGGCGATCGTAAGGATGCAGATCTTAAGCCCGAATTTGAGTTTGAACGCCCTTTTTAAAAAGCCGGGGTTCTGCATAAAATACCGCCTCGTTCGTGGGGCCCGGCCCGCCTCATTAAACTCGCGCCCGGTCCTTCCGATAATCTGATATCGGACTTTTCGCTTGGATCTCAAGCGGATTCAAGCAGGGATTGAAAGTTTCCGTATTATATCGGAAAAGGAATTTAATGTGAAGGGTTTAAGGAGGGCTCTCGCCTGTCCGCGAATGATAATGGGCGAGGGCGTTCTTGAGGATTTTAAATGCCTTGAAAAAAAACGCTCTTGTAAATATAATGATAGGCTCGGTTCCCGGAGGGCTCAGCGTCCGGGCTTGAACTGCGTTACGACTCTAAAAATTTCTGACATACATAAGAGAGGAGATTTAAAATGGCGAACGACAGGTTTTTGAAGGCGTGCCGGAGGGAGGCGTCCGACTGCACCCCGGTCTGGCTCATGCGCCAGGCAGGCCGCTACATGAAGGAGTACATGGCCATAAGGGAGAAGCACTCGTTCCTCGAGATGTGCAGGAACCCGGAGCTCGCGGCGGAGGTGACGCTGCAGCCCATAAGGGCCTTTGACCTCGACGCCGCCATAATATTCGCCGACATACTCCTGCCTCTGCCCGGCATGGGGATAGACCTCGAATTCGCCAAGAACGAAGGGCCCGTCATAAGGAACCCGGTAAGGACGAGGAAGGACATAGACGCGGTCAGGATGATAGACCCCGAGGTCCACGTCCCGTACCTCATGAAGGCGATAAAGATGGTAAAGGGGGAGCTCGCCGGCAAGGTCCCTCTCATAGGCTTTTCCGGCGCGCCCTTTACGCTGGCGAGCTATATAATAGAGGGCGAGGGGTCGAGGAACTATGTGAACACCAAGAAGCTCATATACGGCGACCCCGAGGGCTGGAAGATCCTCATGGAGAAGATTTCGGACGTCGTCGTCGTTTACCTGAAGGCCCAGATAGCGGCCGGCGCCGAGGTCGTCCAGCTCTTCGACAGCTGGGTCGGGTGCCTGGGGCCCGACGACTTCAGGGAGTTCGCGCTCCCGTACACGAAAAAGGTCATCGAGAGCCTGAAGGGCACGGTCCCTGTAATAAACTTCGGGACGAACACCGGGACGTTCCTCTCCCTCGTCGCCGAGGGCGGCGGAGATGTGATAGGGGTCGACTGGAGGGTGAGGCTCGACGAGGCGTGGAAGACCATAGGCTACGGACACGCGATACAGGGGAACCTCGACCCGGTCGTCCTCTTCGGGCCTGTGAAGGAGA
>JACREV010000255.1 GCA_016218095.1 Deltaproteobacteria bacterium
CTTCGAGCTCCGCGACTACAAGCTCATCCGCCGGGGTAAGGTCGGCTTTTTTCAGGAGGTCGGGCCTTTTAAGGTAAGTCCTCTTTACCGACTCCCTCCTCCTCCATTTGGCTATCTCGGCGTGGTTGCCGGAGAGCAGAATGTCCGGGACCTTCAGCCCCTGCCAATCTTCGGGCCTCGTATACTGCGGGTACTCAAGCAGACCGTCAGAGAACGAATCGTGTTCTGATGCCGCCTCGGCTCCGAGTACGCCCGGGATGAAGCGGCTGACGGCGTCGATGATGGCGAGCGCCGGTGTCTCCCCGCCCGTCAAGACATAATCGCCGGTCGAGACCTCGAGGTCGACAAGCTCCATTACTCGCTCATCGACCCCCTCGTACCTTCCGCATATTATGACGAGCCTCTCTTCCTTCGAGAGCTCACGAGCGAGCGAATGGCTCAAAGGCACGCCCTGAGGGGAAGTGAGGATGACCCTGGGCGCTGGCGGTCTTTCTCCCGCGTTCTCCACTCTATCTTCCCCGACCCGCCTGCCCCCCTCGCCCTCGGAGAATACGGCATCGAGGGCCCTTGCGAGGGGCTCCACCTTCATTACCATCCCGTGGCCGCCGCCGTAGGGGTAGTCGTCGGTGGTCCTGTGCTTGTCCGTCGTGTAGTCCCTTATGTCAAAGGTCTTTACGACAAGGAGCCCTTTTTCTACCGCCTTCCCTACGATGCTCTGTTTCAGGGGGGAGTCGAAGAACCCCGGAAAGAGAGTGAGTATGTCGAACCTCACTGCTCTGTCTCCCCGGGCAGGAGCCCTTCCATGAGGCGGACCGTGACCTTTCTGCCGACCGCGTCCACCTCGATTATTATGTTGTCGAGGGCCGGTATGAGGACCGAGCCGAAAGGCCCGTCTACCTCGAGGACGTCGTTACTGCCGGTAGCGATGACGTTCGTGATAGAGCCCAGGTACTTGCCCTCGTCGGTCATGACATCCATGCCGACGAGGTCCATGTAGTAGTACTCGTCCTCGTCGAGCTCAGGGAGGTCGTCTTTAGGGACCCTCACCTCGGCGCCAATGAGCGCCTCGGCGTCGTTCCTGACGGATACGCCCTCGAGTTCGAGGATATAGAAGTCCTTGTGCTTCCGCACCCGTTTGACCGTGAAGCTCTTTACAGCCTCTTTGGCAGAGACGAGCACGGTCTTCAATTCGAAGTCCTCGAGTTCCCCGTAGGGGAAGACCTTTACCTCGCCCTTTATGCCGTGGGCGCCTATTATCTTCCCGATGGGGACGAGTCCGTCCTTATTCAAGGATCTCAAGAACGGTGCGCTTCCGGAGTTTCGTCGAGGCCGCGGTAAGTATGGTCCTTATCGCCCTCGCCGTGCGCCCCTGTTTGCCTATTATTTTACCCAGGTCCTCTTTTGCAACAGCCAGCTCGATGACCGAAGTCCTCTCTCCTATGACTTCAGTCACCTTAACCTGCTCCGGATGATCGACAAGCGCCTTCGCGATGTACTCGATTAGGTCCCTCATGCGATACCTCCGTGTAACTCGGGTTAACGGCTGAGGTGTCAGGCTGCTTTTTCGCTCTTCTGGGCCTTCTTGATTATCTGCCTTACGGTGTCGGTCGGAGTGGCGCCTTTCCCGAGCCAGAACGAAACCCTCTCATTCTTCAACTCCACCTTCGGCGGGTTCGACATCGGGTTGTAGAGGCCTACTACCTCGAGGAAACTGCCGTCCCTCGGGGCCTCGGAGTCCGCGACTACTATGCGATAGAACGGTTTCTTCTTGCCACCCTGCCTTGTGAGCCTGATCTTTACTGCCATTTAAGCCTTACCTCCGTTTGTTTTTCTTCCTCTGCGATCCTACATGAACTTCTGGAAAAGACCCTTGATGCCCTTGGGGCCCGCGGCCTTGAGCTTTTTTATCATCTTCCGCATGTCCTGGTACTGGTTTATCAGCTTGTTCACGTCCTGTACCCTGGTGCCGGAGCCTTTGGCTATCCTCTGCCGCCTGGAGGCGTTCAACACCCCGGGCTCCGCCTTCTCCTTCGGGGTCATGGAGTTTATGATCGCCTCTATCCTCGATATCTCTTTTTCGTCTATCTTGATATCTTTGGCCTGCTTCATAGCGCTGAAGCCCGGTATCATGGAGAGTATCGAGTCCATTGAGCCGAGCTTCTTTATCTGCTGGAGCTGGGACTTGAAGTCGTCGAGGGTGAAGGTGTCCTTCTTGAGCTTCTTCTGCAGCTCCTTGGTCTCCTTCTCGTCGAACGTCGCCTGGGCCTTCTCGACGAGCGTAAGTATGTCGCCCATGTCGAGGATGCGGCCTGCGAGCCTGGACGGGTGGAAGACCTCGATGCAGTCGACCTTCTCTCCGGTGCCGATGAACTTGATGGGTTTCCCCGTGGTCATCCTCATCGAGAGCGCGGCGCCGCCTCTGGCGTCGCCGTCGAACTTGGTGAGTATGACGCCGGTTATCCCGACCGACTCGTTGAACCCCTTTGCGGTATTTACCGCGTCTTGTCCGGTCATGGAGTCGGCGACGAACAATATCTCGCTCGGCCTCAATATGGCTTTGAGGGACTCGAGCTGGTGCATGAGCGTATTGTCTATGTGCAAGCGCCCGGCGGTGTCTACGAGGAGTATGTCATAGCCCTTAAGCGTTGCGACCCTCAATGCCTCCTTGCATATTTCCTCCGGGTCCTTGTAATCATCGCTGTCGAAGCAGTCTACCTTTATCTCCTGGGAGAGCTTTTTGAGCTGTAGTACGGCCGCGAGCCTGAAAAGGTCAGCCGGTACTATGAAGGGGTTCCTCCCCTTGCTCTTAAGGTGCAAAGCGAGCTTCGCGGTAGTGGTCGTCTTGCCCGAGCCCTGAAGACCTACGAGCATTATGACCGACGGCTTGCCCTTGAGCTCTAAAGAGGCGTCCTCGCCTCCGAGGAGGTTCGTAAGCTCGTCGTGGACGACCTTCGTGAACTGCTGGCCGGGGGTGAGGCTCTCAAGGACGTCCTTGCCCATCGCCTTCTCCTTTACGGAGCTGACGAAGTCCTTTACGACCGTAAAGTTGACGTCGGCCTCAAGAAGGGCGAGCCGGACTTCTTTAAGCGCCTCCTGGACGTTGGCTTCCGTGAGGGAGCCCTGCCCCCTCACGTCGCGGAGTATCTTCCTGAACTTATCCGATAAAGACTCAAGCATAATAGCCCGTATTCCTTAGAAAAAACCAGTCCATCAGGGGCTTTCCACCCGATCTGCCCCAAACGAACTTACCAAATAGATTATAGCCCAAATATGCCGGGCGCGCTTAAAAGAAGGCCCTTTTGATAATTGTCATCGTCGCGGAACTACGCAAATTACATAATAATATAAGATAAACGTGGCCAGTGTCAAGGTATTTAATTCCTGGCCGGAAAGAGCCGAAGAGGTGGAGGTCCCCTCTCCCCTTGTGGGAGAGGGCGGAGGGTGAGGGGATCTTTTTCACCTTCCCCGCTACCCTTTCCCGGCTATCAGACCTGTGGAGGGGAAGTATCGCCCCTCCGGTGAGGGGCCGGTCCCGGACTGCGGAGGAACTTTCTGAACCATAATGGCCAATGGGGCGCGGGGATTGTTACGGAATCGCCACTCCGGCTCTGGCAAAGAGTTGACACAATGACTCTCAATCTGTTACCTTAGAAGGAGCCATGATTACCTGGAACGCTGTATTTGTCCTTTCTCTCATTGTCTTAGCGGCGCTTGTCCTGAACCTTCCTTTCGGATATCTGAGGGTAAAGACCAGGAAGTTCTCATTGGCGTGGTTCCTCTATATCCACCTCCCCATACCTGCCATCTTCCTTTTGAGGACTGCGGCGGGTTTCAGCGCCAAGGTGATCCCCATAATAGTCGTCGGCGCGGTTTTGGGCCAGATGCTCGGCGGAAGGCTCAACAGATCAAGGGTTTCCTGAACATGACTGGGCGCGGCCCGGGCGGGCGGCGAAAGTTCTCCTCGGGTAAAGACCCTGCCTTGAAGGTAGACTCCATCCTCTCCGCATCTTTTCCCAACCTCAGTATCGCGGCAAAACTAAAGGAATATAAGCTCTTAAAGGCCTGGAAGGAGTGCGTCGGGCCGAATATCGCAAGGAGGGCCGCTCCAACGAGGCTCATAGGCGGGACTCTCCATTGCGCGGTATCTTCCTCGCCCTGGATGACCGAGCTCAACTACCAGAAGAGGGAGATAATCGAGCGCCTGAACAGGACGCTCGGCGAGAGCGTGGTAAAGGAGATAATACTAAAGGTCGGCCAGGTAGTTCAAGTGGGGCCTCCCGCGCCGCCGCCGCTACCCTCCATCAAGCGCGAGCTCACCGGGGAAGAGATGAAAGAGATCGAAGAGGCGACGAAGGGGATAAAAGATAAAAAGCTTCAGGATATCCTTAAAAGGATTATGGAGAAGGCGAAGGGGGAAGAAGGATGAACATACACATACCACAACATTTTAAGTTTCGAATAGATTCCTCCGTATTAAGAAAGGGGAATAGATGATTACGACAAATGCATTCCAAAGGGTTTTTTGTATTTCTATTGGAGATTCCATCGGTACTTGCTTTACCATTGAGGTAGGTGGAAAACAATATATAATCACAGCAAAACATGTCGCAGAAAAAATAGGTGAAGAAGTTCGCATTTTCCATGATAACCAGTGGAAAACAATCAATATGGACCTCATTGGACATTGTGAAGACGAAATTGATATTTCTGTTTTAACATCTAAAATTCAGCTATCACCAGTTTATGATCTTCAACCGACTATGGCTGGATTAGTTTGGGGGCAAGATGTATATTTTTTAGGATTCCCGTATGGAATGAGTGGCGAAATGGGTGAGTTCAATAGAGCATTTCCACTTCCGTTTGTAAAAAAAGCTATTGTTTCTTGTGTTAATTTTAAAAAAGGTTCCATAGTTTGCTATCTTGATGGTCATAACAATCCAGGTTTTTCAGGTGGCCCTGTTGTATTTAAGGAACCCAATAAAAATAATTATAAAGTTGCGTCAGTTATTTCAGGATTTAGATATGAAATGGAACCAATATACGACAAAGAAAACAATGCAATGTCTTTGGGGTACAAATACAATACTGGTATTATAGTTTCTTATGGTATCAAGCATGCGATAGATTTGATAATAAAAAATCCTATAGGCTATAAAATCACAAAAAATTAGGATTCCAAATCAAAACGCTCCTCTATCACAAGCCCTCCCTCCTGCCCTGCCTCTATAAGAAATAGCTTCGCCGGTCTTGATCGGCTCGTATGGATGAACCTGAGCCTCCTGGGTTTAAGCCCCGCGCCCCTCACCTCGTCCAACATCTCGAAGAGACGGACTACGGGAAAGATATAGGCTATCCTGCCTTTATCGCCGGCGAGATGCTTTGATATCTCAATAAGCTCCCTGAGCGTCCCTTTTACCTCCGACCTCGCAACTGCCCTCTCGGTTTTAGGGCTTACGCGCCCGGCACCGGCCTTTATGTAAGGCGGGTTAGCGACGACAAGCGCGAACGAGCCCTCTTTGTAGATTGACTTCAGGTCCCGGTAATCGGCAAAGACCGCCTCTACCCTGCCCTCAAGTCCGTTATCCGCGATGTTCCTTTCAAAGACCGAACAGGCCCCCGTGTCTATCTCTACGCCTGTGATCCGTTTTGCTCTCGACTTCGAAGCAAGGAGAAAGGGTATTATGCCTGTGCCAGTCCCCAAGTCTATCACCTGGTCCCCTTTATCTAAAGGCAAGACAAAATCAGCAAGGAGGAGCGGGTCGTTCGTGACCTTCTGGCCGATCCCCTGAATGAATGAGTACGGGCCTATTTTCTCTATCTCTACCTTTTTAGGGGTCATATGCAGTTAAAAAAAATCCCCCTTTTCTAAGGGTCTTAGGAAGCAAACTACATTGAGAAATGTGGTAAGCTTCCGGAATGTCAAAGAAAAATAGGTATTACAGCCGTTCTAAAATCGCAGAGGCCAAATTCAGGGCCGTTGTTCGCTGTTTTGCCCTCGATCTTACGGCAACTGTTTGTGCCGAGCTGACTGGCCTTTCAGTAAGAACAACTAACTCGCTGTATCTGCGTTTTCGCTATCGCATCGCGGATGAACGTGAGAGAGCAAAGCTCCCGATTTCCGGTGTCGTGGAAGTCGATGAATCGTACTTCGGGCGACAGCGCGTTAAAGGCAAGCGCGGACGAGGCGCTTACGGTAAAACAATCGTGTTTGGCATCCTGAAGCGTGATGACCATGTGTACACGGAAATCATCCCAAACTGCACCAGAGTCACGCTACGCAAGGCGATTGCGTGCAAACTCGGGACCCAAGCGATCATCCATTCGGACGGAATGAGCGGCTATGACGGTCTGGTGGACCTTGGTTATGCGCAGCATTATCGCGTCTATCATGGCAGAAACGAATTTGCTTGTGGTGAACGCCACATCAACGGCATCGAGAGCTTCTGGAGCTATGCCAAACGTCGCCTGGCGAAGTTTAACGGACTGCACAAACATACTTTCTATCTTCACCTGAAAGAAACAGAATTCCGTTTCAATAACAGACGCGATAACATGTATTTGGAGTTGTTAAAACTGTTCCGAAAATACCCTTTATAACCTTTGTTTGCTTCCTAAGACCCTTTCTAAAGGGGGACTAAGGGGGATTAAAACGGTTATCAGATAATCTCCCCAAACCCCTCTTTAGAAAAGAGGGGTTTAAAAGTTTGCCGCTACGCCTCTGCCGCCGCCGTATTCGCTCCAAGGAGGTTGATAACGAGCCCCGAGAGGAGCTTCGGATAGAAGTATGTCGACTTCTGCGGCATGACGAGACCGGCTTCCGCGACGGTCTTTACCTGCTCTATCCTCGTGGGGTTGAGTAAGAAGACGAGCTGGTTTTCGTCCTTCTGCATGGCGGAAAGGGCCTCTTCGTAGCTCTTCACGTAGACGAGGTTCGTCTGTTTCTCCTGCGCCTCCTGCGTGATGCCGAGGATGCGGTTCAAGATAAGCGAGTGGAGGACCGTGACATCGAGGGACTTGAACTGCTCGGGGATTGACGTCCCGAATACCTTGTCCATTACCTCCTTTGATTTGAGGGTAAAGACATAATAGACGTCCTTCGCCCTTATGTGGAGGCCAAGGGCTATCCCCTTCTTTCCGGCCTCCTCGTGCCTCTTCAAGAACGCCGCCCTGACCGAGGGCTCGTTCGCTTTGGTGTAAGAGAACTCTTCTATGTCGAAGTGCTTGGCGCACTCGGCGAGGAAACCCGCGGGGTCTAAGGAAGGGAGGCTGTGTATGACCCTGTGGGTCGGCCATATCGTCATGCCCTCGTCGTCCATGTTGGAAAAATACATCATCACATAGTTGTAGGGCTCGAGCCCGGTGGGGTTCGTCTCCTTCTCCCTCATCATGTTCCTGTAGTTGAGGGCGGTCTCGTACCTGTGGTGGCCGTCCGCGATAAAAAGGGGCTTGCCCTTCATGGCTTCGACCACCTTCTTGACCGTCTCGGGGTCGTTCACCCTCCAGAGGCGGTTCTCGATGCCGTCGTCGTCGGCGACGTCTATCAATGCCTGGCCCTTTGCCGCGGAGTCGAGCTCTCTGTTTATGGCGAGCGACGGCTCGGAGTAGAGCGAGAATATACAGCTCAAGTTCACATTGCAGGCCTGCATGAGTTTGAGTCTATCGGCCTTGGGGCCGGAGAGAGTCCGCTCGTGCGGGTGTATGCCCTTGCCGAAGTCGACGAGCCTGGCGAGCGCTATAAAACCCTTCCGGGTCTGTTTTTTTCCGCTCTTTAATATATAAGTCTGCGTGTAGTAGTAGATGGCGGGCTTATCGTCCTTTGCAAGCGTCCCGTCGGCGAGCCATTTTTTGAGGTCCGCCGCGGCGCGGGAGTATCTGTCGTTGCCCCCGGTGTCCCCGTCCGCGCCCTTGCTCAAGATGAGCCTTATGATGTTCTGCGGGTGCCTCGCATATAAGTCGTCCTGCTTCTTCGGTGGGATGACGTCGTAAGGCGGGGCCATTACCTTATTGAGGTCTCCGACCTTCTCCGCGTTATACAGCACTCCCTGAAAAGGCATTATGTCGGCCATACATATACTCCCATCATTTTATTGTATAGGATTAAGGCGATTAGAATTCATAAATTTACTATTTCCGCAGGGCGTAAGTCAATGGGAAAAGGGAGGGAGGGCAATATGCAGAATCTGATAAATGCTTTCACGAAAGAGATGCAAGTAGTTGATATAAAAAGGATTTCGCTAAACATTCCACACCCAACAAAAAAAATCCCGGGGCCTTCAAAGTTCAACCATCCTACTTTTAATTCGCGCCTAAGCACTTAATTCAGGCTGCTCAAAAAGCTCCAGATGCGAGGCGTCAAGGAGCGAGGCACGAGGCGTACTGTAGTAAGGTACGCCGCAGTGACGAACGACGAAGACAACAAAGCAGATGGACTTTTTGAGCGCCTGCCTACCCTATCTCAGCAAGCTCAAGCCTCCCCTCCCATCGTGCCTTAAGAACCTCCTTTATCCGCCCTCCTTCGGGGCCACTGAGCGACGGGTCTTTCTCTAAAAACCGAAACGCCTCCTCGCGCGCGGTCTTAAGAAGATTAACATCCGTCAGCGCCTCGGACATCCGAAAGTCCGGCAGGCCCGACTGCCGCGTGCCGACAAAGTCACCGGGGCCCCGGATATTCAAGTCCTCCTCGGCTATCCGGAAGCCGTCGTTCGTCTCCTCCATCACCTTGAGCCGCTTGTATGTATCCTCGGACTTTGTCCACGCGGCGAGGAGCAAACAGACGGAGCGTTTCTCCCCCCTCCCAACCCTTCCCCTCAACTGATGGAGTTGCGCGAGCCCGAACCTCTCGGCGTGCTCTATGAGCATGACCGTCGCGTTAGGCACATCGACCCCGACCTCTATGACGGTAGTTGATACCAGTATATCGAGCCTCTTTTTCTTGAAGGCGTCCATGACCGACTCTTTTTCAGTCGCATCCATCCTGCCATGAAGAAGCCCCACCCTGTGGACCGGGAATATGTCCCTCTTGAGGTGCTCGCTCATGTTGGTCGCGTCCTTCAGGCTCAGCTCCTCGGACTCCTCCACAAGCGGGTAGACGATATAACATTGAGAGCCTCCGGCAAGTTCCCGCCTTATTATATCGTAGGCCTCTCTCCTATCCTTTTCTCTTAATATCCGCGTTGCAACCGGTTTTCTTCCCGGCGGGAGCTCGTCGATTATCGACACATCGAGGTCGCCGAATACGGTCATCGATAGCGTCCTCGGTATCGGTGTCGCCGTCATAATGAGTATGTCCGGAGAGACCCCCTCGCCTGCCCGCCAGCCTTTCTTTTTCAAAACAGCCCTCTGGACCACACCAAAGCGGTGCTGTTCATCGATTACAGCGAGCCCGAGCCTTGCGAACTCGACGTCTTTCTGGATGAGCGCGTGCGTGCCTACGACGAGGTCTACCCTGCCCTCTTTCACCGCAGAAAGTGATTCGCGCCTCTCGGCCTTTCCCATCCCGCCTTTAAGGAGCAATGCCCTGATCCCCAGCGCCTCAGCGTACCTGTGGATGTTCAAATAGTGCTGTTCGGCGAGTATCTCTGTAGGGGCCATTATCGCGGCCTGATAGCCGGCCTCCACCGCGGTCAGCGCGGCGACAAAGCTCACGACCGTTTTGCCAGAGCCGACGTCCCCCTGTATGAGCCTGTTCATCGGGTGGCGGGAGGCCATGTCGGCCTTTATCTCGCTTAAGACCTTCTCCTGCGCGCGTGTAAGGTTAAAAGGGATGAGCCCCC
>JACREV010000256.1 GCA_016218095.1 Deltaproteobacteria bacterium
CAAGCGGCGCGGCGCGGGTCGCATTCAACATCGCCGGAGGCCTCCACCACGCGATGCCGAACAGGGCCTCGGGGTTCTGCTACATAAACGACGCGGCTGTTGCGATAAAGCGCCTCCTAGCCCTCGGAAAGCGCGTCGCCTACATAGACATAGACGCCCACCACGGAGACGGGGTCGAATACGCGTTCTACGACACCGACCAGGTGCTTACCATCTCTCTCCATGAGAACGGCCAATGGCTCTTCCCCGGGACCGGTTTCGTGGCAGACACAGGGGTGAATGCTGGAAAGGGCTATTCCGTAAACATGCCCCTGCCGCCCTCGACACAGGATGGGCTGTATCTGAAGGCATTCAACGCCATAGTCCCGCCGTTCATAGAGGCCTTCGCGCCTGACGTGATAGTCACACAGCTCGGGGTCGACTCCTTCGAGACAGACCCGCTCACGCACTTAAGTCTTACGACGAACTCCTTTGAGAAGATGGTCTCCGCCTTCCGCTCTTTCAATATCCCATGGGTCGCGCTCGGAGGCGGCGGCTATGACTTAAGCAACGTCGCGCGTGCGTGGACGCTCGCATGGGCGTCCATGAACGGGATTGAGCCCCCTTTAGAGATACCGGCGGGGTTCCTCCAGCAGAACGGGGACATATTCCGGTCAAAGGCGCTCCGTGACCTCCCGCTCGCCCCGTTCCCGATGAGGGAGGAGGAATTGAAGCAGGTCGAAGACGATATCTCCTTCCTGATAAATGATGTCCTGCCGCTCGTGAAGGCCGGGAAGGGCTGACGGGGCCTGTTGACTGGAAATCCTAAAACTGGTAACTTGAAATGAACTGCTCCGCGAAAGACTGCGGGGTATCTATCTATGCTTCCCCTCCCTCGACGGGAGGGGATTGAGGGGAGGGTGGACTTCTCCCTCACCCATCAACCAGTCAAAGGGTATTTAGACCCTGATTCGTTTGCGCTCCTCGCGATTGACAAAAAAGGCCTCTAATGATCATAGGCGTACCTAAAGAGATAAAAGACAACGAGTTCAGGGTCTCGCTCGCCCCATCCGGCGCGCGCGCCCTTAAAGACGCGGGCCACCGCGTCCTCGTCGAAAAAGACGGAGGCTCCGGGAGCGCCATCGCTGACGCCGAGTACGCCGAGGCCGGGGCAGAGATAGTCTCCGCCAAAGACGCCTGGGGGGCCGACCTCGTCGTAAAGGTAAAGGAGCCGAGGCCCTCCGAATATGCCTATTTCAGAGACGATCTTTCCATATTCACATTCTTCCACCTCGCCGCAGACCCCTCTCTCGGCGAAGAGCTCATAAAAAAGGGTGTGACCGCGATCGCCTATGAGACCCTCGAAGCCTCCGATGGCTCTCTACCCATACTCACGCCCATGAGCGAGGTCGCCGGGAGGCTCTCTGTCCAGGTCGGCGCGCACTACCTCATGAAGACCTGCGGCGGACGGGGCGTGCTTTTAAGCGGCGTCCCCGGTGTAGAGCGCGGCAAGGTCGCCATCCTCGGAGCGGGTGTAGTCGGAGAGAACGCCGCGCGCATAGCCGTCGGCCTTAACGCCCATGTCACCATGCTCGACACCCGGGCCGAGAGGCTAAGGCGGATAGAGGAGATATTCGGCTCGACCGTCTCGACCTTATCGTCAAGCGCGCACAATATCGAGCTCTCGATAAAAGACGCCGACCTCGTCATAGGCGCGGTCCACATCCCCGGCAACAGGACACCGAAGCTCATACGCAGAGATATGCTTAAGACCATGAAGCAGGGCTCGGTCATCGTCGATGTGTCGGTAGACCAGGGCGGTTGCGTCGAGACCATAAGGCCCACGACCCACTCAGACCCGGTCTACGAGATAGACGGCGTACTCCACTATGGCGTCGCCAACATGCCCGGCGCGGTCCCGAGGACCTCGACCTTCGCCCTGACCAACGCGACACTCCCGTACCTGCTGATGCTTGCGAAATTCGGGCCCGAAAAGGCCGTATCAATCGACGCCGCCATAAAAAAGGCCGTAAATATCCACAAAGGCAGGGTCACGCACCCAGGGGTCGCCATCGCCCTCTCAAAAGACTGCTACCCGCTATAGAAAATCGCCGCCCCCGCACCCCATCCGGTCCGCCCAAAACCTCAGAAAATCCGTGTTTTTTCTTGACTTTGGCCTTTTAAATAAGATACTTTTAAACATTGCATCCCGGCCTTTGGAGGCCGCCCATTGAGGATATTTGGGGGAAACTTTCTGTAGAAAGTTGTGCTCGGCGCACGGCCAGTTTCAATCGGAGCCCTTTAGTCACATGAAGGGGCCTTGCGATTGATATGACATTGCCAGTCCGGCACGGACCCCCAAACCCCTTTCAAAGACTTTTAGTCCCGGAAAGACTAAAAATTTTTTGGGAGGGGGTTGGGAGAGACTTTTTATATGGAAAGCCTCTCAATATCTAAAGGGCAAGAACATTGAAAGGGTCTCTATAATAGTGGAAAACAGGAGCGCTGAATCTTTATCCCGCGAGGCTAAGCTCAAGGAGCTTAAGGAAGCGGGGGTGAACCCGTATCCCAATGACTTCAAGCCCGAGGCGACCGCCGACGAGGTCGTCAGGGGGTTCGGGACTCTTACAAAAGAAGAGCTCGAGGCCAAAAAGCACCCGGTCTGCATAGCCGGCCGTATCATGGCCATAAGGGACTTTGGAAAGGCGTCGTTCATCCAGATACAGGACAGGTCCGGGAGGCTCCAGGCCTACATGAAGAAGGACCTCCTCGGCGAAGAGGGTTACGCCCTCTTCAAGAAGTGCGACGTAGGCGACATCATAGGCGTGGGCGGCACGCTCTTCAGGACCCGCACGAACGAGCTCACGATCGAAGCGGCCTCGCTCAGGCTCCTTGCAAAGGGGCTCCACCCGCTCCCCGAAAAATGGCACGGGCTCACCGACGTTGAGGCGCGCTACAGGCAGAGATACCTGGACATCATGGTGAACCCCGAGGTGAAGGAGACCTTCCTCAAGCGCTCGATGATAGTCCAGTACATAAGGGAGTTCCTCACCTCGCGCGACTACATCGAGGTCGAGACCCCGATGCTCCAGCCCATTCCCGGGGGCGCGGCGGCAAAGCCCTTCAAGACCTATCACAACGCGCTCTCCATGGAGCTCTACATGAGGATAGCGCCGGAGCTGTATTTGAAGAGGCTCGTCGTCGGCGGCATAGAGCGCGTATTCGAGATAAACAGGAACTTCAGGAACGAGGGGATTTCCACCCAGCACAACCCGGAGTTCACTATGCTGGAGTTCTACCAGGCATATGCGACCTTCGAGGACCTCATGGACCTTACCGAGGAGCTCATCTCCTCGCTCGTCATGAGGATACACGGCAAGCTCAAGATTTCGTATCAGGGCAACGAGCTCGACTTCACGCCCCCGTGGACGAGGATTTCGGTCTACGACGCCATAAGGAAGCACGCTAACGCGCCGGAGGAGATATTCACGGACAAGGCGAAGGCCCTCGAGTTCTCCAAGAAGCTCGGCATCGAGGTCGCCCCGGGTCTCAGCCACGGCAAGGTACTCATAGAGATTTTCGAGAATACCGCGGAGCACAGGTTCTACCAGCCGACCTTTGTGACGCTCTACCCGCTCGACGTATCTCCCTTATCCAGAAAGAACGAAAAAGACCCCTCGCTCGTCGACAGGTTCGAGCTCCTTGTGGCCGGGCGCGAGATAGCAAACGCGTTCTCGGAGCTTAACGACCCCATCGACCAGAGGGAGAGGTTCGAGGGACAATTGAATGAGCGCGCCGCGGGCGACGCGGAGGCGCACGAGATGGACGAGGATTACGTCCGCGCCCTCGAATACGGGATGCCGCCGACCGCCGGGGAGGGGATAGGCATAGACAGGCTCGTCATGCTCCTGACGGATTCCCCCTCGATACGCGACGTCATCCTCTTCCCACAGCTGAAGAAGTAGGGGCGGCCCTTGCCGGGCAGGCAAATTCGTAAACGAACGGCAGAGATTCCATTTACCCCGGAAGCTCCGTTCGAACCCTCTATCCTCTCCGGTCGAGGGAGGGGAAGGTTAGAGAAATGCCTGTGGCATAAGCTGCGGGGAGGTTTTAATCGAAACTAAATCTTCCCTTAACCGTTCCGGGTTACTTTAAAGGTGGCCGGAAATTTAAATTCTTTAAGGCTGCTCAAAAAGCTCCAGATGCGAGGCGTCGAGGAGCGAGGCAGGAGGCGTACTCTCTTTGTACGCCGCAGTGACGAGCGACGAAGACAACAAAGCAGGTGGACTTTTTGAGTAGCCTGTTTAGGAGAGAATGTCCTACGAACTCTTTATAGGGCTCAGGTATTTAAAGGCCAAGAGGAAGCAGACCTTCATTTCGGTCATAACCTTCATCTCCATACTCGGGATAACGGTCGGGGTGACCGCGCTCATCATAGTCCTCTCGGTCATGAACGGGTTTGAGGAAAACCTCAAGGAAAAGATACTCGGCATAAACGCGAACATAATAGTAACCGAGCTCGGGCAACCGATGAAGGAGTACGGGACGGTAACGGACGACGTGAAAAAGGTCCCTGGCGTCGTCGGCGCGACACCTTTTACCTACAACCAGGCGATGATCTCGGCAACCGGCGGGGTCATAGGCGCGGTCATACGCGGGGTGGACCCGAAGACCGCCGGCGAGGTTACGGTCCTCCCCGAAAAGATAAAGAAGGGGTCGCTGGGGTCTCTCTCCGAGCCCGCGCGCGAGGGGGCGGAACATGTCCCCGGCATCGTCCTCGGCATGGAGCTTGCGAGGAACATAGACGCCGCGTTAGGCGACAGGATAAACGTGATATCCCCGATGGGGACGATGACCCCTGCCGGGCCGGTGCCGAGGATGGCCGCCTTCAAGGTGACCGGCATATTCGAGGTCGGGATGTACGAGTACGATTCATCGCTCGCCTTCATATCGCTCCCCGATTCGCAGAGGTTCTTCAGGATGGGGGACGCCGCCACGGGCGTGGAGGTCAAAATTGCCGACATCTACGCGGCTGAGAAGATCGCCGACGACATCATGACTCACATCAAGGGGCCGTACTGGACGCGGACCTGGATGGAGATGAACAGGAACCTCTTCTCCGCCCTGAAGCTCGAGAAGGTCGCGATGTTCATCATACTCACGCTCATAATACTTGTTGCGGCACTGAACATCATCAGCACGCTCATCATGGTCGTCATGGAGAAGGGCAAGGACATAGCTATACTCAAGAGCCTCGGCGCGTCGTCAGGGTCCATCATGAAGATATTCATGATAGAAGGGGTCATAATAGGCGTTGTCGGAACCACGCTCGGGACCTTCTTCGGGCTCGTTACGGCCCTTAACCTCGAAGGCATAATAGGATTCGTCGAGCGCGCGTTCCACTTCAAGGTCCTGCCGCCGTCGGTCTACTACATAGACAAGTTCCCCTCGAAGGTCGACCCGGAGGTCGTCGCGATAGTCGCGCTCATATCCATAGGCATAAGCTTCCTCGCGACAGTATACCCCTCGTGGCAGGCCTCGCGCTTCGACCCCGTCGAGGGGCTGAGATACGAATAATGGCGCTCGACCCGGGGATAGTCTCAACGGCAAAGGAGAGGGCCGAGGGGCTGTTCGCCAAGGGGATGTACAGGGAGGCGCTCTCCACCTACGAGAAGATAAAGTCATACGGCGAGAAGGACCCGCGGATCTATCTCCGCATGGGGGACATCGCCCGCAAGGACAACGACGACAAGGCCGCGGTCGTTCACTACAAGAGCGCGGCGGGCGCCTTCGGAAGGCTCGGGTTCGTCATCAAGGCGATAGCCGTATGCAAGATGATCATAAACATAGACCCCTCGGAAGAGGCGGTACAGAATAAACTCGCGGAATTATGCGCCGGGCAGGGGCAG
>JACREV010000258.1 GCA_016218095.1 Deltaproteobacteria bacterium
CGACAAAGCTCACGACCGTTTTGCCAGAGCCGACGTCCCCCTGTATGAGCCTGTTCATCGGGTGGCGGGAGGCCATGTCGGCCTTTATCTCGCTTAAGACCTTCTCCTGCGCGCGTGTAAGGTTAAAAGGGATGAGCCCCCGGAGGCGGCCTTCCAAAACGGACTTTCCGGCGAATACAATCCCCTCTTCCTTTTTAGCCCCTCTCTTTTTAAGTCCAAGCATAAGCTCCAAAACAAAGAGCTCGTCGAAGACGAGCGCCCGGCGGGCCTTTGCCGTGTTTGTGTCGTCCTCAAATCCCGAGGTCTTGTGAAGGGCGCGGAAGGCGTCGGATAAGTCCGGTAGGTTCAGCGCATCCATGACGGGGTCCGGCGCGCCGCTTACGGCGTAGGCCGAATACCTCTCGGCTATGTCCTTCACGATCTTCCTTATGGTCTTCTGATGGAACCGCTCTATCTGGGAGTATATGGGGACTATGCCGGTATGCGCGTTCGACGCAAGTTCGTCCTCATCAACGAGCTCTATGTCGGGGTGTACTATCTCTTTCTGTCCGCCGAAGGCAGAGACAGGGCCGAAGACGATGAGCCTCTGCCCGTTCTTGAACCTGTTTCTCATGTAGACCGGCCGGTAGTTGAACCACTTGAGCTTGAGTATCGCCGACCCGTCGCCGATGGCCGCTTCGAAGACGCGCCTCTTACCGTAACGAGCCTCGCCCGAGGCAAGGACCTCTCCGGTCGTAAGGCCGTGTTCACCGGGCAGAAGCTCCCTTATCCGCTTTATGTTACGTCTGTCCTCGTACCGGATGGGGAGGAAGTAAAGGACGTCCTCGATCGTCGAGAGACCTTTTTTGGCGAAAAGCTCAGAGAGCTTCGGGCCTATGCCCTTGACCGATGAAAGAGGCACCTTAAGCGTCTTTAAGGACTCACGAGCCTTCAACGCCGTGAGGACGGGCCTCTTGCGCGGGGGGTTCAGGATGGATGAGGCGAGAGCCAGGGCCTTTTTTACCCTCTCGATCTTTTCATCCTTTGAGAGAGAGTCGAAGGACCTGAAGGCCTCCTTCAGCCCTGATAATGTACCGGCAGGGCCTCCGGCCTCTATCGCGTCGTCAACGAGCTTTTTGACGAGCGGCTCTATGCACTTCAGCGATTCGATTTTGGAGAAGTTGTCTTTAGAGGCGAAGCCGAGCGGCTTCATGAGGGATTCGATTATATCGGCGAGCGTTACGTTTGCGCCATCTCGCATCGGCACCGGTCACATCTCCACGCGGGTCACGACGCCGTGGAGCTTGTTCGTCGGGAGCTTGTAGAAGATGAGGAATGTCGGGGTGAGCTTCTTGATAAGGGAGAACACCTTCCATGCGATGTTCGATGTCGTTATCTCTTCGACCCCGTAGAATATGGTCTTCTCGCTCAAGCCTGCCTCCTTGAGGGTCACCTCGACGTCGATGACCTCCATGTAGCCGGCCTGTATCTCGAAAGCGCGTAGGCCCGGCGCGAGAGGGTCCCTGAAGAAGTAATTCGAGCCGAAGGGCTCGTCCGACCTGACGATGGAGACGATGACATTGTCCTCGTAGATGATGTTGTTCTTGAACATCGTGTGGACTATGTACGGGGCGATATCCTTGGCGTCCTTGGCAAAAAAGAGTGCCGTGCCCCTTATCTTCGGCAGTGCCTTGTAGATCTGGTTGTAGCTTATGAGGAACGCGTCGAGGTTAAGGGGGCGGAGCGACCTGTAGAGCTTTTTTTGTCCCGAGGTGTATATGATTATCATCGAGAGCGGCAACATGGCTATTATAATGGACCAGTAGCCGCCATGCGGTATCTTGAACATGTTGGATGCAAGGAAAGTAAGGTCGATGAAAATGAGAAGGCACGATACGGCGGCCTTTATGTACGCCCTCCTGTGATAGAAGATCCACGTCATCATCATCGCCGTGATCGTCATGGTCCCGTTGACCGCGAGGCCGTACGCGACCGCCAAGTTCTGGGACTCCCTGAACTCGTACATGATGAATATGACGAAGGCGAGGAGGAACCAGTTCACGAAACCTATGTATATCTGCCCCCTCATTTCTTTTGACGTATAGTCCACCTTGAAAAGCGGGATGACATGGGTAGTTATGCCCTGATAGACTATCGAGAACATGCCGCTTATCATCGCCTGCGAGGCTATTATCGTGGCCGCGATGGAGAGCAACAGGAACGGCACATAGAGTAAACCAGCCTGGCTGAATATCATCTCAAAGAGGATGTTTTTCGCCTCGGGATGCCCGAGGATAAACGCTCCCTGTCCGAAATAATTCAAAATGAGGGCTATAAACACAAGATTCCATGCCTTTACTATCGGCCACCTGCCGAGGTGTCCCATATCGGAATACAGGGCCTCCCCGCCCGTGGCGCAGAGTATCACTTCGTTAAGGATAAGGAACCCGGCAAAACCGTTCGAGTAGATGAATTTAAGCCCGTAATACGGGTTTATCGCCATGAATACGTTTGGAAAATTTGTGATGGAGGCTATCCCCGAGACTGCCAGGACCAGAAACCATACGCACATGATAGGGCCAAAGGCCCACGCCACCTTTTCAGTGCCCCTCTTCTGAAAGACGAACAGGAGAACGGCTATCAACGCGGCCACGATTATAAGCTTCCCCTGGCTCACATCCTCGAAGCCGGGTATGAGCAGGATGCCTTCGACCGCTGAGAGGATGCTTATCGCTGGGGTTATGACTCCGTCACCGACGAAAAGGGATATGGCGATAAAGGAGAGTATCGTTATGAAAGCGGCCTGTCTGCCTGTTTTAAGATAAGGCGCCAGTATCTCCCTTAAGACGATGGTCCCGCCCTCTCCCTTGTGGCTTAAGGAGGTGGCGAGCCAGGCGTACTCGACAGTGACATGGGTGACTACTGTCCAGAGTATCAGGGAAAGTACGCCTATTACATTTTCCTGTGTAGGTTTTGTAAAGAGGAAGATGATGGTGAGAGTGTATATGGGGCTTGTGCCGATGTCCCCGAATAC
>JACREV010000257.1 GCA_016218095.1 Deltaproteobacteria bacterium
CCAGAGTATCCGGGACCATCTTTTATCAGGCCATTCTCTAATGCTGGATGTGAACTTTGCCCGTCCGGCCAGGACCGGCTAGGACTCGAAGAGCCCCTTCTGCTGCGGCCTCCTCAAGGCCGGTTTCTTATCGAGCGTGACCTTCTTTAAAAACTCCGGGGGTATCTCGCCCAGGAAAGGCGATACCTTCGCCTCCCTCGCCTCACCGTAAGCGCGCCTCTCCTTTGCGTGGATGAGGTATGCTTTTGATAGCGCCCTTGTAAGCCCGACGTAGAAAAGCCTCCTCTCCTCCTCGAAGTCAATATTGCCGTCCCTCGCCTTGAATGGGACGAGCCCGTCCTCGAACCCGGCGACGAATACGCACCTCCACTCGAGACCTTTTGCCGCATGCATGGTCATGATGTTGACCTTGTCCGCCTTTATGTCGAGGTTGTCCGGCGGCGAGAGGAGGAGGAGTTCGTCCGCCAGGGTCTTGAGCCCTTCCGCGCCATCTTCGCATGACCCAACGGCGTTCAAGGCCATCGCTGTAATCTCCTCCCCGGCGCCGAGATCTTTCAGGGCCCTTTCCACGGTCTCTTTTAGCGTCCCCTCGAACGCCGTCGACCTTAAGATGGCCGCAAGCTCCGAAAGCCCCGGCCCCGGATGGGCGACTATGTGAAAGGGTATGGAAGACTTCTCGAACGCCTCTTTAAGAGACTCGGAGAGCCGGTTCGTCCTGTAGAGGACCGCGAAGTCGGAGAAACGCGCGTCCTCGTCTTTGCCGACTGTCAGTGACGATAGCCCGCCCATGAGCCTCTCTATCTCCTTGACTATGAAAGACGCCTCAGCCGCTTCGTTCCTGCATTCGACCTCCGTTATCTCGCCTCCGTCCGTAATTGCCGACGCATCATCGCCCATCCTCCCGATGTTCCTGGAGATGAGGGCGTTTGATGCCTCGACTATGACGCGGCCCGAGCGGTAATTCTTCGCGAGCCTTACGACCTCGGCGCCGGGGAAGTCCTTTTCAAAATCGAGGAAGGCCCGCGAGCTCCCTCCCCTGAAGGAATATATCGCCTGGTCAGGGTCGCCTATGGCAAAAATCGAGGCGTCTTTCGCGAGCCCCCTCACAAGACGCGCCTGCGCGGGGTTTATGTCCTGAAACTCATCGACAAGCACATGGGCCTTGCCGGGGTCGACTCCGTTTTCAACCGCCTCGACCGCCTTTATGATGAGGTCGTCGAGGTCGAGACCGCCTGTCTTTTCGAGCCCCTCGGCATAAGTTTCGAAGAGGCCCTGGAAATCGGGCGGCATCGCCTCGGCCCCGTTCTTTATGGCGGAGATACGCTCTAACGCCCCGTCCGCGTCCTTTACTCCCGCGCCTTTCAATATCTCTTTCTGCTCAATGCGCGTTACGAGCCTGAAGACAAGGCCGCTCTTTTTGAGAAGCCGGAGCGCGAATGAGTGGAATGTAGATATCTCGAGCGAGCGCGGCTCAACGGATGAGAGGGCCTCTATCCGCCCCCTCATCTCAAGGGCGGCCCTGTTCGTGAAGGTTATGGCGAGGAGGTCTTCCGGTCTGGAGCCGTTTTGGAGGAGGTGCGCGAACCGGTGCGAAAGTACGCGCGTCTTGCCGCTGCCGGGTCCGGCGACAACGAGTATGTACCGCGCAACAGATGCCGCGGCGCGCCTCTGGCCGTCGTCGAGCGCAAAGGGCATGGAGGACGCGCCGCTCATACCGGGTCCAGGTGGACAAAGGCCTTTTCAATCGACGGTATCGATTCTATCCTGCGCTCGACCTCCTCGCCTATGGCGTGGGACTCGAGCGTCGGGAGGTCCTTGTCCACCTCTACGTGTATCTCGACGTGGATGAAGTTCCCGACATAGTGGGCGCGGGCCGTGTTGATGGCCTTGACGCCCTTTTCTGCGAGCGCCGCCATCTTTATCTCCTCCATGAGCGCGGGCTCCGGCGCCTGCCCCATCAGATACGCGATGTTGTCCATCCCGATCTTGTAGCCCGTCCTGATTATCCAGAGGCTTATGACAAAGGCCGCGGCCGGGTCGAGGAAGTTATATCCGTACCAGGCCCCCGCGATGCCGACGAGCGCGGCAAGGGCCACGAACACGTCCATGAGGGAGTCGGTCGATGTGGCGAGCAGCGCCGGGCTATTGAAGAGTTTCCCTACCCTTTTGAAGTGCCACGACATGACCCCCTTGACGGCCATCGTGATAACGGGGACGACAAGGGTGAACAAGCCTATCTCGGCCTTTGAGCCGGCGAGCACCCTCTCTACCGCCTCCCTTATGACCTCGAACCCGAGTATGCCCGCAAGGACCGCTATTATGAGCCCCGCGATCGGCTCTGCCCTGCTGTGGCCGAACGGGTGCCCTTCGTCGGCCTGCTTATCCGAGATCTTGACGCAGATGAAGGTCGCGATAGAGGCCGCGATGTCGTTTAACGAATTGAGCGCGTCGGATATGAGGGCTATGGAGCCGGAAAGGAGGCCGGCGACGAGTTTCAACGCGAAGAGGCCGGCGTTGCCGAGGATGTTTATGAGGGTCGCCCTGAAGGCTATCGGGTTCATGTTTTTATCGCCCCTATTTCAATGAGGCCACGCCTTGGAAGTCATCGCAACAAAAGGAACGACAGGGCATATATTAACCCGAAAGCCCCCTGCTATTCAACAGGCCGGGGGCCGCTTTCAACTACGGCGCGAGCACCTTCAAGCACTTCTCCATGACCCTTATCTCCACCTCACCCTTCCATAGAAAAGGCTCCCCGTCGATCTCTACGGTCCACTCGTCCATCCCTGAAAGGCGTATCTCCCTTGCGCGGATGCGCCTTAGGTCCTGGGACCCGTCGATCGTCCCTGAAACGAGCCTTCTCGCGAGTGCGAGCGCCCTGCCGAGATTCACGCGAGGCGCGACACAAAGGTCAAGAAGCCCGTCATCGAGCGATGCCCCGGGTGCGATATAAGCCCCTTTGCCGTACCTGTCGGTGTTTGCCGCGGTCAGGATGAGAGGCATGGTCTCGAAGGACTCGCCGTCAGCCGAGACCCTGACCAACTGCGGCCTGTAGCGCATGTATTCGATGAGCGCAAGGGGCGCGTATGGCATGACCCCGCGTATCCTCCTGGCTATGAACCCCCTGTCATAGGCCATGCTCAAGCGGGCCTCGAGGGCGAAGGCGGCCGTGGAGAAGAAGTACCTCCCGCAGGCCCACCCCGCGTCTATCTCCCTTACGCGCCCCTCTTTAAGGAGGCCGACGGCCTTCTGGACATTCCCCGGTATGCCGAGCGCCCCGGCAAGGGCGTTGCCGGAACCCATCGGTATTATCCCCAACGCCGTCTTTGTGCCGGCAAGCATTGAGGCGGCCTCGTTCACTGTCCCGTCCCCGCCCGAGGCGAAGACGAAGTCGAATTTAAGCCTCGCGGCGTCTTTCGCAAGCTCGGCGACCGACCCCTTCCTCTCCGATATCTTTATGTCAAAGAGCCCTTCCTGCCCGAGGAATACCTCCCGTGCCGCCGCGCTGACCCTCTCGACGACACGCCCCCTCTTCGGACCGGCCGTGGGGTTTATTATGAACCTCGCCTTCATGGCAAGAGGATATCCTGTTTGTACGGCGTTTTTCAAGCTCACCGGGGGTTTC
>JACREV010000259.1 GCA_016218095.1 Deltaproteobacteria bacterium
AGTATGCCGGGAGGAAGGTGTCGAGCTCATAGACCTTAAGACCCTCGTCGTGGCGGAGAACCCCAACGGCCTCACGTTCAAGCGGCTCGAGGTGGCCAAAGAGGCGCTCGACTGCGACGGAATAATAAACATCCCGAAGCTCAAGACCCACGCGCAGATGTTCCTGACTTTAGGCGTCAAGAACCTCTTCGGGTGCGTACCGGGGAAATTGAAACCCCAGTGGCACTTATCCGCGGGCGTAGAGAGCTCTCACTTTGCCGCGATGCTCCTCGACCTCTATTCATTTTTGAGGCCCAGGCTTACCGTAATGGACGGGATAGTCGGCATGGAGGGGAACGGCCCCGGCGCGGGCGACCCGAGGAAGATAGGGCTCGTGTTCGCAGGCGCGGACGCCGTCGCCCTCGACACCGTCGTGACAGCCGTACTCGGCGCCGAGCCGCACGACCTGCCGCTCCTCAAGGCCGCGTCGATAAGGGGGCTTAATACCGATATCGATGGGATAGATATCCTCGGCGAGGAGGTCTCGACGGTCAAGGTCCACGGCTTCAAGTTCCCGCCGCTCGTTTCCCTTAACTTCGCGGACAGGCTCCCGTACTTTCTTGACAGGAGGCTCCGGCGCGCCCTCACCTCGCGACCCTCCGTCGAGCGCTCGAAGTGCACGCTCTGCAATATCTGCGTCCAGGTCTGCCCCGCGGAGGTAATGGCAAAGACCGACAGGATATCCATAGACTACGACAGGTGCATAAGGTGCTACTGTTGCCAGGAGATGTGCCCCGAGGGGGCGATCTCCCCGGTCGACGGGTGGCTGAAACGCATGATCCCGGGGCTCTGATCCCTTCACTCGAATCAGGTTGCGCGGCGGTTTTTTCTGCTATATACTCGAAGGATTCATGAGGTTAATTAAGGCCTTCACTACAAATCCACGACATAAGAGCACCGATATGAAAGGTAAAAAGACCCGCTTCGTAAAATTCCGGCGCGCCGTCCTCTTCTCCTCGATATTTTTATCAATCACACTTGCGCTAACGGCGTTTGCGGCGGTCGCCGAAAAAGAGACGCTTAAGGTCCCTATCGTCGCCTCCCCTAAAGGGGCTCAGGGCTGGAAGCTCAAGGAGTGGAAGGGCAAGGCCGACTTCGAGGTCGTCGAGGCCGAGGCGAGTACGGCTTTTCACTTGAAGAGCGTGTCGACATCCACGGCCCTCTATAAAGAGGTCAAGTTCGACATAAGGGACTACCCGTTCCTCAACTGGAGCTGGAAGGCCGTGGAGCTTCCGGCAGGCGGGGACGTCCGGAAGAAGTCTGCCGACGACCAGGCCGCGCAGGTCTATGTCGTCTTCCCGAGGTGGCCCGCGCCCGTGAACAGCAGGATCATAGGCTACATTTGGGACACGACCGTGCCCGCCGGGGTGTCGATCCAGTCCACGAAATCGTCGTACACCAAGTACATCGTCGTAAGGGGCGGAAACGGCGACCTCAACAAGTGGCTCACTGAAAAGAGGGACGTCTACCAGGACTACAAAAGGCTCTTCAAGGAGGACCCGCCGAAGGTCGGCTCCGTATCGGTGATGATAGACTCGGACGACACAAAGACCTCGGCCGAATCATTCGTCGGCAATATCTTTTTCTCGAAGTGACCCCGCCTTCCCCCGTCCAATTTCTGGTATGCTGAAATAGTCTTCTGAAACGATTCGGACCAATCTGATCAACCCGGAGCGCCGGTGACAAAGGACGACCTGACCAGAAAGAGGCGCAAATACGCTTACATATCCGCGGCGGTCCTACTACCCGTCATAGCGGTACTCTCCTACCTCGCCTCTGCGCCCGTGGACCTTACCGGGCACAAGGCCCGGATAGAGTCCTTTCTCTCATCCAGGGTCGAAGGCGCGGTCTCGTTCGATACTATCTCGATAAAGTTCCTGCCCTCCCCCGATATCAGGCTTACGAACCTCAGGGCCTCGGGGGCCGAGGGAGAAATACTCTCGGCCCGCTCTTTAAGGCTCCGCGCCGCGCTCCTGCCGTTCCTCTCAGGCAAGACGGTCTTAAAGGACGTCGAGGCCGAAGGAATGGCCGTCTTTGTAAAAAGGTACCCGAACGGAGACCTGAATATCAGGCGGTTCTTCAGGATAGAAGAGGTAAAAAAAGAGAAAGGCAAGGAGATACGTGTCGAGCGCGAGGCAAAGGGCGAGGTAAGAGAGAGGAAGCTCGCAATAATGTCCTTGAGGATCGCCGACGGCTTCGTAAGATACATCGACGAGAAGCCCCCGGTTGCGGCCTCTTTCGAGTTCTCATCCATAAACGCTTCCTCATACGATACGGGCCAGGGGGTAGTCTACAGGGCTGTTGCGGCCCTTAACGGCTCTCCGGTCTCCATTTCGGGTATCGAGAAAGACGGGGTCGTGAAATGGGCTGGCACGGTAAAAGGCCTCCCGCTCTCCATCGCCGACCCTTACTTCGCTAAAGACGGCGTATCCCTCTTTGGCGACGGGGACATCTTTTTTTCCTACGATTCGGCCCTCGTAAACCCGATAAACGCGATAGTATCCGCAAAGGACCTCAAGGTCTCACACCCAAAGCTCGCCTCCCCTTTAGTCATGCCGTCGGCCTCGGCAAGGGTCGAG
>JACREV010000262.1 GCA_016218095.1 Deltaproteobacteria bacterium
AACATAAGGATAGGGAACGTCATTATCGCCTCCGGAGGCGACCTGATAACGGCGGTAAACGGCAGGGCCGTTAAATCGATGGACGAGTTCAACGAGATAATGGACTCATCAGAGGTCGGCTCGACGATAACGGTCAAGATATTAAGGGACGGGAAGGTGCGGTCGATCTCGGTCAGGCTCGAAGAGATGCCGCGCGACTGACAAATTAAAAGGAGAGCAGGTTCGACCATGAAAAATCAGATAAGGCCCGTCTTCGTCGGGGTGCTCCTCGGGATATTTAGCGTCATATTCGGTATATTCTGGGCGATGTACCTCGCGACCCAACATGACTCCATTCACAGGACGCTCTCCTTGAGCGCGCGCTCGTCAATTGAGGAAAAGTTCGTGGTAAGCCCCGAGGGCGGTCACGCGGACCATTCGGCGCACGGCGGCCACGCGGCGCCTGACAAGGCCGTGTCCAACGAAGGCGGCGCGCACTCGATGCACGCCGCCCACTCTGATGATGAGATGGAAGAGGCCCACGAGAGGCTCACCAGGGGCCACCTCCACGCCATGGGGTTGGGCATACTCACCATAAGCGTCTCGGTGCTCCTCTCGTTCCTCTCCGCCCCCCAGAGGATGAAGACGCTCGCCGCGACCTGCCTCGGCACGGGCGGGTTCTTCTATCCATTCTCGTGGATAATAATGGGCTACAGGACGACGGCCTTGGGCGTAGAGGCCGCGGCGGAGTCGGTAGTGCCTATCGCGGGTCTTAGCGCCATACTCGTCCTTGCAGGCGTCTTCCTGACGCTATTTTTCCTCGCGAGGGATTTCATTAAGGGGAGGCTTTAGCGGGCCGCTGAAAAAGTCCATCTGCTTTGTTGTCTTCGGCGCTCGTAACTGCGGCGTACATACGACAGTACGCCTCGTTCCTCGCTTCTCGACGCCTCGCATCTGGAGCTTTTTGAGCAACCCGCTTCGTGCATGAGAGTTTTTCTGCAACCTGTTAGGCCTGTCACATTTTTTATATTTTCCCCTTGACAAGGTACGGCCTTTTAAATTAATATGACGGCACAAATTCAAAAATCTTTCGTGACTGACGGAATCAAGGTGGATACCACCGGGGAGCGGAAGAAAATATAGTTCTTGTCGACCGTCTGGGCAATAGGTGCAGTCATCATCTGCCCTCTTACGCCTTGGCGGTTTTTTTGTCCCTTTTTTGTTTATTGTCTGCTGTACGGTCTTAACTTTTACAGATAACTCTTTAAAAAATCTGGGCTTTTTGTTAAGATAATAAAAATGGGACACAAGACTTTCGACAGGGGCATACACCCCTCTTACTACAAGGAGCTTACGGCCTCCAAAAGGGTCGAGTCTGCTCCTCTTCCAAAGACTGTTACCATCCCCCTACAGCAACACCTCGGCGCGGCTTGCGAGCCCCTTGTCAAAAAGGGCGACCTCGTCATCGAAGGACAGAAGATAGGCGATGTAAAGGCCTTTGTCTCTGCCCCTGTCCACGCGTCCATCAACGGAAAAGTAAAGGATATAGAGTTAAGCCAGCACCCGGGCGGCGTAAGGGTGTTGTCCGTCGTCATCGAGGGCGACGGGACCGCAAAGGAATGGTCAGGGGCTGAGATAGACCTGAACTCGATTGCGCCTGAGGCCCTCCGGGATGCCGTCCGCGAGGCCGGGATAGTCGGCATGGGTGGAGCGGCCTTCCCGACTTCGGTTAAGCTCGCCCCGCCCAAAGGCAAGGCCATAGAAGCGGTCATTTTGAACGGTTGCGAGTGCGAGCCGTTCCTTACCGCCGACCACAGGATAATGGCAGAGGAGCCCGGAAAGGTCGTCTGGGGGCTAAAGGCCCTCATGAGGGCTACGGGCGCGGCCAAGGGCTTCATAGGGATAGAGGAGAACAAGCCGGACGCGATAGAGGCGCTCAAAAAGGCCGTCGGCTCGACGGGCATAGAGATAATAGTATTGGAGGCCAAGTACCCGCAGGGCGCCGAGAAGATGCTTATAAAGGCCGCTCTCGGGAGGAAGGTCCCCGTAGGCAAGCTCCCGCTCGACGTAGGTGTCGTCGTAAACAACGTCGGCACGGCTGTAGCGGTCTATGAAGCGCTCAACTACAAGAAACCCCTCATAGAAAGAATAGTCACCGTGAGCGGCAACGGCGTAAGGGAGCCGAAGAACCTTAAAGTCAGGGTAGGGACGAGCTTCGAAGAGGTCTTGGGCCTCTGCGGGGGGATCACCGGCGAGGGCGAAAAAGAAGTCCTGAACGGCGGCCCGATGATGGGCATCGCCCAGTCTACCTTGAGCGTCCCGGTCGTAAAGGGCACCTCCGGCATAACGGTCATAGCCTCCGGGAAGATAAAGCCCGAGAAGTACGACCCGTGCATCAAGTGCGCGAGTTGCGTCGCCGCCTGCCCCATGGGCCTCATGCCGTACAGGCTCGGCGACTACGGTTTAAAGCAGATGCTCGCCAACTTCAAGGACTTTGACGGGCAGAGTTGTATCGAGTGCGGCTGTTGCTCTTACGTATGCCCGGCCAAGAGGCCGCTACTGCAGTGGATAAGGATGGGCAAGTTCTTCATCCGTCGGGAGGCCCAGAGGGCGGCCGCCAAGGCGAATAATAACAAGGCTACCTCTTAAAAATTATGGAAGACAAGACCATAGATAAGGCCGAACTCAAATCCGCGCCCGAGACCCCGGCAGGGCCCGGCGGGGAGAGGCTCTTTGTAACGTCATCTCCGCACTTCCTCAATAAAGAGTCGGTGCCGAAGATCATGCACACGGTGGTGCTCGCTCTATTCCCGGCGATGGCCGCCTCCGTCTACTTCTTTGGTCTCCGCGCGCTCCTTCTCTACGTCATCTGCATAGGCGCGTGCCTCGCAACCGAATACGCCTTCCAGAAGTACAGGAAAAAGCCCATAAAGATCTACGACGGGTCGGCTATCATTACCGGCATACTCCTTGCCATGACGCTCCCGCCGGGGTTCCCGGTATTCGGCGCGATACTCGGCTCGGTCTTCGCCATAGGTGTGGGAAAACAGCTCTTCGGAGGCCTCGGCTTCAACATTTTCAACCCGGCGCTCTTGGGCAGGGCCTTCCTCATGGCGACGTACCCGGTCCTTACGACCACGTGGGTCGAGCCCCGGACGGTGCAGAAGGCGGTCGACGCCGTATCCGCGGCGACCCCGCTCGCGCTTATGAAGTTCGAGGGGAAGCTCACGCCCGTGCTCGACTTGTTTACCGGGAATGTGGCCGGGTCACTTGGCGAGACCTCCGCGATAGCGATACTCATAGGCGGCCTGTTCCTCAGGTATAAGGGCTACGTAAACTGGAAGCTCCCGTTGGGGTACTTGGGCTCGATGGCGGTGTTTTCAGGCATATTCTGGCTCATCGACCCCTCGAAGTACCCGGACCCGCTCTTCCACCTCTTTGCCGGCGGCGCGATGCTCGGGGCGTGGTTCATGGTCACAGACATGGTGACGTCTCCGACGACAGACCTCGGCCAGTGGATATTCGCGATCACCGGCGGGATAATGGCCGTCGTCATAAGGCTCTTCGGGGGACTCCCCGAAGGGGTCATGTATTCTATTTTATTCATGAACGCCTTCGTGCCGCTTCTTAACAAGCACACGAGGCCGAGGGTCTTCGGCGCCGTGAAGGCGAAGGCCGAGTAGCATTTTTCTTAAAGAGTCTTTCGGAGGTTTCAGGGCTTGAATCCGGTCGCTAAAATGTTTTTGAACCTTGTCGTCGTCGGCGCGCTTTCCGGCGGCATCCTCGCGGCGGTCTTCCACAAGGCCGACCCGATGATACAGGCGAACAAGGAAAAGGAGCTCAAGGAGGCGATATTCGTCGTCCTCCCGGAGGCGAAGGACTATAAGACACTGGAAAAGAAGGTCGGCCAGGAGACCCTCGTCGTTTACGAGGGCGTCGATGCCGCCGGCGCACCCGTGGGGATCGCCTTCAAGGCCGACGGCGGCGGGTTCCAGGGCAATATCGGCGTCATGGTGGGCCTCGGGCTCGACTACCTTAAACTAAATGGCATAAAGATACTCGACCAGGTCGAGACCCCCGGCCTCGGCAACAGGATAGCCAACCCGGAGTTCCAGGACCAGTTCAAGGGCATAGAGATAAAGCCCAAGGTCGAGTACATAAAGAACAGGAAGCCCGAGAAGCCCAACCAGATACAGTCCATAACCGGCGCGACTATCTCGTCGGACGCGGTAGTAAAGAACATAAACAACGCGATTACGAAGGTCTTGGGAGAGTTCCCCAAAGAGGACCTCGGGAAGTATGTGAAAAAAGCGGCCGCCCCGGCGCATGCCGGCAAAGACGGCAAGGAATCGCCAAAGGAGTCGAACGATGGCGGAAAATAACCATACGCTCTGGTACGAGTTCAAAAAAGGGCTCTGGCAGGACATACCGCCCTTTAGACTGGTCCTCGGCACCTGCCCCACGCTCGCCGTCACGAACTCTGTCATAAACGGGTTCGCCATGGGCATGGCGACCCTCTTTGTCCTCCTCGGCTCCAACATCATAATATCGGCGATAAGGAAGTATGTCGCCCCGCAGGTGAGGATCGCGGCCTATGTCGTCATAATAGCGCTCCTTGTGACCGTCGCGGACATGTTCCTCGCGGCCTTTTTCCCGCCGGTATCCAAGGCGCTCGGGCCGTATGTGCCTCTTATAGTCGTCAACTGCATCATACTCGGCAGGGCTGAGGCGTACGCGCAGAAGAACCCGGTCCTGCCGTCGATCATGGACGCGCTCGGCATAGGCATAGGCTTCACCTTGAGCCTCATGACCATGGGCTTAATAAGGGAGATACTCGGGTTCGGGTCGATCTTCAACATAAAGCTCCTCCCCCCAAGCCTCTTCGAGCCCTGGATAGTGATGATACTCCCGGCGGGCGCGTTCCTGGTATTCGGCGCGCTCATAGCGCTCGTCAACTACTTGTCGAGCAGAAAGGCCGCCGAGGCGGATAAGGCGTAAAGGAGAGAGACCATGAAGCTCATAATGATATTCATATCGGCCTCCCTCATAAACAACTTCGTCCTGACGTACTTTTTGGGGATATGCCCGTTCGTAGGCGTATCGAACAAGACCGAGAACGCGCTCAACATGGGCCTCGCGACGACCTTCGTCATGACGCTCACCGCGGCTGTCACCTGGCCGGTATATACCTACATACTCGTCAAATACAACGTCGCGTTCCTCCAGTACGTCGCATTCATCATACTCATAGCCGCGCTCGTGCAATTGGTCGAGATGTACATAAGGAAGTCGAGCCCCGCGCTCTACAGGGC
>JACREV010000039.1 GCA_016218095.1 Deltaproteobacteria bacterium
GACGAGCCTGCCGGAATCGGCGAGCGACCTGTCGACCGCGCCGATCCTTCCCCTGAATACGCTGTAGACCGGGGCCCCGAGCGCGGCGGCCTCCCGGTTCATCGTGCCCCCGCCGCTTATGACCATGTCGGAGTGCCAGATAAGGTCAAGCCCGTCGAGCACCCCGCCCGGGATGACAAGCCGCCCCGAGTCGATGAGCGGACGCCACTTCTTAAGTATCAGCGACCTGTCCTTGTGGTTCCTCGGCAGCACCACCATCCTGAGGTTTTCAACGGAAGCGAGGTGGTCGACGGCGGCCTCGAACAGGCTTATCGACTCCGGGGACTGGTAGTTGGCCTCCATCGCCGGCGGGCGGACCGTCGCCAGTATCTCGTCTTCCCCGATGTTCAGCTCGCGCCGGAGCCCCTTTGACGGGGAGAAGTCGGAGAGGTAGACCTCCTCCTTTATGCCGGGGTACTTAAGCGCCCGCGAGCCGTTTTTGCGGAGCGCCTTCTCGGGGATGACGTCAGGCGAGATGGACCAGGTCGGGCGGGTGACGAAAAGCCCCTTCGAGTGCTCGTAATCGAAGATGAGGACCGTCGGGATCTTGAGCGCCTTTGCCGCGACTATCTGCGAGCGCGACCCGTGCGAGAGGGCGAGCACGGGCTTTTCCTTCAGCGCGAACGGCAGGAGGCTTAAAGACCTCACGACGAGCCCGAAGACCTTGAAGACCTTGTGCTTCCCGTAGTGCCTGCCGATCTTTCTGTAGTCCATCTTGAACCTTTCGGCGAGTTCGCATACCTGGAAGCACTCCCGCGCGGTAAGCACGACATCGTAGCCCCTGCCTTCGAGCTCCCTTATCACCGGCCTGAAGAATACGACATGGGGCGAGTTGTCGAGGTCTATCCATATCTTTTTTCCGTTTTTTCTTTTCATGGCTTATTTTCCATTCAAGGCATCCGGCCTGTAAGGTTTCCCTCGGGGCAAACGCGGTCTTTAACGGAAAAACTCCCTATCGCTTCCGCCACCTTCCTTACCTGCCGCTCCGAAAGCCCGGGGAACATGGGGAGGGAGAGCCCTTCTTTCGCGGCTTCTTCGGCTACGGGGAACGAGCCTGCCTTGTACCCGAGCCTCGTATACGCCTTCTGGAGATGGAGGGGCAGGGGGTAGTGGAGGCCGGTTGCGATGCCGGCGTCTGCGAGATGCGTTTTAAGGGCGTCCCGGTCCTTCGAGCGGACTACATAAAGGTGGCAGGCGGACTCGGACCACTCAGGCTCGAAAGGAGCGGTTATGCCTTCCATGCCGTTTAAAAGGCCGTTATAAAGAGCGGCGACAGACCTCCTCTGTCGGTTCCATTCCGGCAGGCGTTTGAGCTTTATGCTCAAGATAGCGGCCTGTATGGCATCCAGCCTGCCGTTACAGCCTTCGAGCTCGTGGAAGTACTTCTCCCTCTGCCCGTGGTCGCGTATCATCCGGGCCTTTTTCGCGAGATCCGCGTTCGATGTCGTTATCGCCCCGGCCTCTCCGCAGGCCCCGAGGTTTTTGCCCGGATAGAAGCTGAAGGCGCCTGCGAGCCCCATTGAGCCCGCGCCCATCTTCATGCCGAATCGTTTTGAGCCGTAGAGCGCGCCGTGCGCCTGGCAGGCGTCCTCGATGACTATGAGACCGTTTTCGTCCGCGATCGCCATTATCTCGTCCATGTCGCACATCTGTCCGTAGAGGTGGACGGGTATTACGGCCGCCACGCGCCTGCCGGTCTTTTTGTCGAAGAGGTGCCCGTCGACCTTGAGGCACTCGCGCTCGACGTATCCACGGAGGGCCCGCGCGTCCATGTTGGAGGTCCTCTCGTCGACGTCCACGAACGCCGGGAGCGCCCCTGCCTGGGAGATCGCCTCCGTCGTCGCGATGAAGGTGTTGGGGACGGTCACGACCGTGTCGTTCGTCGTCACGCCGGCGGACAAGAGGGCGATTTTAAGCGCGTCGGTCCCGCTTGCAACCCCGACGGCGTACTTTGAGCCGGTGAACTCGGCGAAAGAGGCCTCGAACTCATCGAGCGCCTCTCCTCCGATGAAGGAGGCCTTCCTTAACGCCGCCCTTATCGCTTCGATTATTTCGCCCTCGAGCTCCCTGTGCTGGCCTATGAGGTCGAGGAAAGGGATCGCCTCTCCGTTATTCATTGTTCACGCTCCTTAAGACCTTCGCCGGGTTACCGGCTACAATCGTCCTCGGAGGGACGTCCCTGGTCACGATCGAGCCCGCGCCGATTATGGAGCTCTCGCCTATGGTAACGTTCGCGAGTATCGTCGAGCCGGACCCTATCGACGCGCCCCTTTTGACGAGCGTTGGCAGAACGGTCCAGTCGGATTCGCTCTGCATCCTGCCGTCCCTTGTCGTCGCCCTCGGATAGGTGTCGTTTATGAAGGTGACGCTGTGGCCGATAAAGACCTCGTCCTCGATGTTGACCCCCTCGCAGATGAACGAATGGCTCTGTATCTTGCAGTCGCGCCCGACAACGGCGTTCTTCTGGATCTCGACGAACGCCCCTATCCTCGTCCTCGCCCCGATGGTACAGCCGTAGAGGTTCACGAAGTTCCCGAGTCTGACGTTCTCTCCGAGCTTGACGTCGTCGGAGACGAGCGTGTATCTTGCAAGGGCCCTTTCGATGGCAGTCTCTTTCATATCTCCACCATTTTGCCGTTGTTTTTAACGGATTCATCGCACGCTTCCAGCATCCTTACGACACGCAAGCCCGCCTGCCCGTCGTTGAACGGCGTCTTCCCGTCCCTCACGCACTCTATGAAGTACTGCGTCTCCGTCCGCAGGGCCTCGTTCTGGTCGACCTTCGGGGCCCACATGTCCCCGGAGCGGTAGTTGACGAGGAGGTTGTAGATGCCTTCGCTCGAGGTTATCTCCACGCCCCTGTCGTATACCTTGATCTTCTCGTCGGCGTTCACGTCGTTCCAGACGAGCATCTTCCTCTCGCCTCCTATGAGTGTCGTCCGGAGCTTCACGGGTGAGAGCCAGTTGACGTTTATGTGCGCAATGACGTTCCTCTCGAAGTAGACCATTATGTAGGCGATGTCTTCGCGGGAGTTTATGTGGGCGCGCCCGGTGGCCGCGACGGCGAGCGGTTTGAGCCTTATGAGGTAGTCCATTATCGAGAAATCGTGCGGGGCGAGGTCCCAGATGACGTTCACGTCGTGCTGGAAGAGCCCCAGGTTCACGCGCGTGGAGTCGTAGTAGTAAAGGTCGCCGAGGACGTTCCCGTCGATGATCTCCCTTATCTTCCTGACGGCGCTCGTAAAGAGGAACGTGTGGTCGACCATGATCCGCAGGTTTTTCTTCTCGGCGAGCTCTATGAGCTCCTCGGCCTCCGCGACGGTTGAGGTGAACGGCTTTTCAACGAAGACGTGCTTGCCGTTCTCGAGCGCCTCTTTGGCGATCCCGTAGTGCGTCGAGACAGGGGTGATGACCGTGACCACGTCTATTTCCGGGGACGCAGTGATGTCGCGGCTCTCTTCGGTCACTTTGAGGCCAGGGTAGTTCTTCCTCGCGCGGGCGAGAGACGAAGGGTTCCTGTCGCATATGGCGGTCACGCGGGCGCCCTCGGCGAAACCGAAGTTCCTGACTATGTTCGGCCCCCAGTATCCGTACCCTATTACGCCGATCCGGAGCATGTTCACCCCTTTTTTGTTCAATACGCGCCGCGGCTCGTGATAAGCGCCCACGGGGTCTTGAAGATGAGTTTGAGATCGAACCACAGGCTCTTCTCTCGGAGATACCGGATGTCCATCCGCACCATCTCGTTGAAAGTCGTCCTCGAGCGCCCCTCCACCTGCCAGAGGCCCGTTATGCCGGGTTTGGGCTCAAGGTACCTCCTCCTGTGCCAGCTGTCGTAGCTTTCAAGCTCGTACGGGATGGGCGGGCGCGGGCCGACGAGCGACATCTCGCCCTTGAGCACGTTGAAGAACTGCGGCAGTTCGTCGAGGCTCGTCTTTCTTAATATCCTCCCGAGCGGCGTTATCCTCGGGTCGTCCATTATCTTGTAGACCCCCGGAGAGCCCTGGGGAGAGCCCCTGTACGCCTTCTCCTCGAGGATGAGCTTCTTTACGTACTCTATGTGGACCTTCTCGTCGGCTCCGAGGTGCATGGAGCGGAACTTGAGGAACGTGAACGGGCGCCCGAGCCTGCCTATCCTCTTTTGCCTGAAGAGCACCGGCCCCCTGGACGTGAGCATTATGAGGAGCGGTATCGCGATAAAAAGCGGGGAGAATATCAGGATGGCTGAGAGCGCCCCGACGACGTCGATCACTCTTTTAACCGCGGGATACACCCTTGACGGGGTCTTTTTTTTTTCGAGCTCCGGGTAGAGCGTAAGGTCTATGGCGTCGGCCTTCTCCTCCGGGAAGATATGGAACGTCACGGGGAGGTCCATCTCTGTGCCGGACCCCTCGTGGGAGACGGCCTCCTTGAGGGCGCGCGCGACCTTGTCTTTAAGCGCGGATTCGTCGCAGGGGCTGACGCCCGTGAAGATGACCCCGAGGAGCATGCCGTGCCTGTACCAGCCGATGACGTCCGTCTCGCGGACGGAGGCCTTAAGGGCATGCGCGGCCGAGCGCATTACGACCTTCGCCCTCTCTCCGTAGTGCAGGTCCCGGACGTCCACGAGGGCGAGCGCGAACGGCTTTTTGGACCTCTCGGAGCGTCTCCTTTCGATGTATATCATCTCGTGAAAGAAGTCCTCTATCAGCACCCCGTTCTCGGTGTCGGAGAGAAAGTCCGTGCATGCGAACCTGTGCAGGTTCCTCTTGAAAACTCCCCGCGCGCCCTGAAGCCATGAATTACGCATAGGAGGCCCCCTTCGGTTCCGGTGAAAGGCTTGCGAAAAGTCCCGGGCGGGCTACCGCCGTTCGAGTGTCTTTCTCACCCGCCGGTTGAAAAATCTCGGGAAATGGCAAGCCTTAAGGGTTAAAAGGAGCGCTGGAGCAGGCTCCCGTCCACTATCATCCTGATGTTCATCGCCTTCAATAGAACGCTTACGCGCTCCATGCCGTTCAACTCTTTTTCGAAGACCGCCGAGAACCCCTCGAACGGCCCGGCGAGGATGGTGACATCCTCCCCGGGCCTGAAGGCGGGCTTTACGCTTATGACGCCGTTCTCCATCCTGGCCGTGATGGACTCTATGATCCCCTCGTCGACCTCCGCGGGCCCGCTGTCGTTCCCCAGGACCCGCTTTATGCCGCGCGTGTACCTGATGAGGTGGTAATCGCGGTGCTTGTCGAAGCTCACAAAAAGGTAGCAGGGGAAGAGCGGGGAGGTGACCTCCGAGATCCGGCCCCTTGAAAACTTGCGCTCGGAGATCTTCGCGTTAAGCGTCTGAAAACCGGCGTCGCCGAGCCTGCCGGAGACCATCTCCTCGTGTTTCGGTTTCGTGTATACGAGGAACCAGCTCCTCATCAAACCCTCCGGTAAAGGAAAAATGCGGATCATGCCGCGGATACGGCCCGTAGATCAGGGGACGCGCTCTTGTGGTCTTTTTGTCCGGCTTACAGGGGATGCAGGGCCAGGAGCGAACCCGCCAGCACTGCTACAGCGCGGGCGGAAAGCGCGGCCGCGCCCGTACCTGCGGGGCATCCGCGCCTCTTAAGGCCGGGTATCCCCGAACCGGCCACGACGGCGAGGGCGGAGGCGAGGACTATGAGACGGTAATAGCGGGTCTGGTCGAAGTCTGCGAGGAGTACGCCCGCGACGAGCGAAACGGCGAGGGCGCACATCGATGAGAGCGCGAGTGTTTCGGAGATCGTCTCCAGCGAGGGGGTCGAAATGCCTCTAAAGCTCCTGCTTGTCATGGCCGCTCCTTTGCGTATGCCTGTAGACTAATAGTAGTACTTCTTCATGTGTATGCTGTCCGCGCAGTTGAGCACTATGCCCAGTAGGTTGTCCTTCGGGAGCGACCGCACGGCCTTCTTCACGATGTCCTTGGGCGTGGCGCCCGCCCTGACGACCAGGAGCATCCCGTCAACGCACTTCGAGAGTATGCTTATGTCGACGAGGGGAAAGATCGGAGGCGAGTCCACTATCACGTAGTCGAAGTCCTCCTTTGATCTTAAGAGGACCGACCTCATCCCCGGGGAGTCTAGGAGGAGGGACGAGTTTTTTACGCTGCACCTTGCCGGGAGGAAGTGGAGGTTCGTGTCCTCGAGCCTGTTTATGGCCGACCTTATGTCGGCTTCGCCCTTGAGCACGTCGACGAGCCCGCAGAGCCTCCCCATGTTCAGGTACTCGCTCGATATGGACGGGTTCCTGAAGTCGCTCTCGATGACGAGGACCTTTTTCTTGAACTCGGTAGCCATGATAAAGGCGAGGTTCATGGCCGTCATCGTCTTTCCTTCTCCCTTGACCGCGCTCGTGACCGCTATGGATTTGACCGCCCCCTTGAGGCAGATTTGCTCGAGCCTGTTGAAGAGTATCCTGAACTTCTCGGTCGCCATCTGGTCCTGCTCGGCTACGCTCAAGGCCCGCCTGAGCGTGATCCTGTCCCTGAAGGCGCCGACTTCGGAGTACTCCTCGAAGGCGTCCCTTCCGGCGTTGATGGAACCCGAGTCCCACTCCCTCGACGGCGCCCCGGTCCGCTCTTTTCTCAAGCTCTCGTCATAGCTCTTCCGCTTCGCAGGGTCCGAGAGCGTATTGAAGATGTCGGAGAGCTCCAGGAGCTTCTGCTTTCTTTCCTCTCCGGAGTAGAGCGAGTAGAGCGCCACGGATTCGTCCGAGTACAGGGACTTCGCCTTCCGGTACGCGCGCTCTATCTCGTCCGTCGTCGCGTCCTCCCTTACCTCGAGAGTCTCGTAGTAGCTTCTGGCCCCGCCGTTTGCCTTTGCCTTTTCTTTTTTCACAGTAGCGCCCCCGCGGGCTCTCTTGACGCGCCCTTTTTAAGGATTTCGTTCAGGCACGACGCTATGGACCTCGCCGCCCTGGTCTCCGGGTAGTGGACGAGGAGGGGGCGGCGGAGCCTGATCGATTCCGCGACCGTCTCCTCGTATCCGATAGAGCCGAGATAGCAGATGTTGACGCCGAAGTAATCCGAGCAGGCCCTCCGTATGGAGTTGCCTATCTCGGAGTCCTCGGGTCTCCGTGCCTGGTTGACTATCATGGAGATATTCGTCGACCCTATGTACTCGCGGAGCATCGAGCCCTGGGAGGAGTCCAGCTCATCGAGAGTGCCGAGTATGTCGGAGACGGTCTTGACCCTCTGGGTCCATTTTTCGCTGAATATCCTCTGGAGCATGTCCTTCAACTGCCCGTCCTCCTGCTGGTCGGCTACGGTCTTTATCCTGCGGAGGAAGAGGCATTTCAGATACCTGTAGTTGTTCTCTATGGCGGTCGGCTCCGGGGTCGAGAGTATTATCCCCTCGCTCGCCATCAGAAATATGTCGAGGAGGTTGGAAGATGTGCCGGGGCCGATGTCGAGTATGATGTTGTCGTACTCGAGCTTCCTTAAGGCATCCTTGAGGCGCGCTATCTTGGCTGTCGAGATGTCGGCTATGTCGAGCGAGTCCTTTGCGCCGCTTATGAGGTCGAGCCCGGGGACGTTGGTCTTTACGACAAGGGAGCGGATGTCCGAGACCTCCTCCTTCAAAAAGCTCGACAGTGCGAGCCTGCCGCCGTCGACCCCGAGGAAGGTATGCAGGTTGGCGGCGCCCAAGTCGGCGTCGACCAAGAGCACGTCCTTGCCCTGTCTTGCCAGGAGTATGCCTATGTTCGAGGCTATGAGGCTTTTCCCCACGCCGCCTTTGCCTCCGCCTACGGCCCATATCGCGGGCCCGTAGAAGCTTACATGGGGGAGCGGCTTGAAACTGTACGTCTCGCTCCTTGACTCTGCCTCGAGCTCCCTGTCGCGGAAGAGTTTCTTTATCCAGTCGAAGTTGAACACGGTCATTTCCTCCCGTGTATGACAGTGAGCTTCGGCTCGGGCTTCCTCTCGCCGGGGTCGATGACGGGTATGGAGGCCAGCACAGGCTCCTTGAATACGCCGTCGAAGTCCTCCGGCCTCCTGAAGGCCGGGTTCACGAACTCGAAGAGGAACACGAGCGCCGCGCCCGCCGCCGCCCCGCCGAAGACGCCGAGGAAGACCACGAGGGGCTTGTTCGGCATCTGCGGCGACTCGGGCATGTTCGCCGGGTCTATGACCCTGAACCTCGCGCCCTTCTGCCTCTTTTCCAGGTTCTCGGCGAGGCGGGCGTTCATCTTTTTTTCAAGGAGGGCCTGATAGTTCTGGAGCGAGGAGTTGTAGTCGCGGAGCAGGTCCCTCTGCCTCTGCTCGCTCGTCGGGGTCACCTCGACCCTCTTCTCGAAATCGCTTATCTGTTTTCTTATCTGGGCCTCTCTAAGCCTGAAGTTCGCGAGCTGGGACTTTACCGCCACGAGGTCGGCCGATACCGCCGGCCTCGATACCTCTCCGGGCTTCTCCTCCCTCTTTGCCTGTCCCTCTATCTCCCTTATCCGCCTTTTGAGTATCATGACGTCGGGGTAGGTCTCCTTGTACATGGAGAGCATTATCGAGAGCTCTCCCCGGAGCTTCTCGAGCTCCGTCTGGACCAGCGGGGCCGCGGCCGGGTTTTTCCTCAACTCCTCTTCGAGAAAGGCCTTCCTGTCCTCGTTAGTCCTCATGCCGGCGGTAACGGTCTGGAGCTCGGTCTCGAGCCTGTCCAGAGTCCTTAAGTTCGAGTCGAGCTGTTCGGGGAGCGTCCCCATGCTCGTTTCCTTGAAGGCCTTCAAGGCCCTTTCCTGCGCCTCGAGGTCGGCCTTCGCCTTCTCAAGCTCGTTCGAGAGGAACTCCGAGGCGCCTTCGGCGTACATCTCCCTGACCTTCAGGTTCTCCTCTATAAAGAGCGAGGCTATCTTGTTCGTCACCTGCATGGTGGTCTCCGGGTCCCTGCCGAGATAGGTTATGGTGAAGGCGTTGCCGCCGGTCTCCCGCTGACCCCTGGACCGCTGTTGTTCGCCGATGACCCTAAAGACGATGTCGCCGCGCATCTTCTCTATCACCGCGTCCCTAGCCGGCGGGTCTGCCGACTCGCCGCGGAAATATCTTACGGCCTTCTCCACGGCCCCTGGGCCGTCTTCCTGGTAGAGGCCGAACTCCTTTATGATCTGCTGGAGCTTGGTCCTGCTGAGTATTTGCTGGCTTATGACGTTAAGCCTCTGCGTGAAGGGGGTCTTGTCGGACGGCATCACGTATTCTTCCGGCACCTGCTGTTCCTCGACCACTATCAGCGTAGTCGAGCTGTAGTATTCCGGTAGGTAGACGCTCAGGAATATCCCGATGGCTGAGCCGATGATGAGCGGCACTGCCATGAGCCATTTCCTGTGATAGAAGACGGCGAGCTGGTCCAGTATGTTCTTTTTCGGCTCCTTCGGGTTCATCTCAAAACCTCCACTCGTTTCCTGTGAACGTGACATTGACGTATATGATTTTCCTCGTCGTGCCGTCGTCGAATGTATCCCCGTCCCACTGGTTATAGTAGGAAAGGCCCGCACCGAGGAGCATCCATTTTTTGGCCTGCCACCCTCCCGCGAGGTCGATGTTATACGAGTTCAGGTCGACCGTTCCGTTCGGCTCAGTCCTGTTTTTGGCGAGCCCGCCGGTGAGAGAAGCGGTCAGCCCCCTCGAGAAAGTCTGCTCTATCCCGAAGCTCACGCGGTCGCTTATGTTTATCTCGTCGGCCAGGCCCGTCGGGTCGGTGACCTCGCGGGTGTAGGCGACCGATACGACCGAGTCCCTGTAGACCTTTTCGAGGCCCGCGGCCGCGGTGAGGAAGTAGTCATCGCCGTTGAGCCCCGGGGTGTACGCCACTCCGGCCGAGATGTCGGCCGTGAGCGTCGGCGCGATGTCCTCGATTATCCCGAGCGAGACACCGTGGCTCTCAACGTCGTTGTCGGTATCGAATTTATAGACGGTATACCGGTAGGTGAAGCGCGCGGTCCCGTTCTGTTCGTACTTGTAAGCGTAGGCCGCCTCGGCTGAGTCCGTCCTCGAGTCGACGAGGTCGGGGGAGTCGTAGCGCGCGACCCTGTTCCTGAGCGTAAGCGCGGCCTCCGACCTCTCTCCGATCGCGCGCGCGACTCCGACCGAGGCGGTATTGGCGGTTATGCCGGTCCTTGCGACGAGTATGCCGGTCTCCGCCGTCTGGAGCGAATCCTGGGTGTAATCGTACCTGTCCGAGAGGTCGAGCCTCATCCTCTCGGTCATGTCGAGCGTGAAGGCGGCGGCGGCCTCGTGGGAGACGTAGTTGAGGTCGGGGTTCACGGCGTAATAGCTCGCCTCAAGGCCATAAGACACGTCCAATGCGTACCTCGCTCTCTTTTTAGAAATATCAATACGGGGCGCCGCCGAGGTGATGAAGTCGTCGTCCTTGTCCTCGTCATCGCCCCTGAACCTTACGTTGCTGTCGAACCGCTCTTCAATTGTGATCGACGGCCTGACCGCGGTGTCCTTGGCAAAAGCCGGGGGTGCGGCTGTGAAGAGGACGAGGAGCGCGGCGAGCGCCGGTGACGATATTCTATGGCGCAAAGATGGTATCTCCGGGTCTCAATATCAGGTTCTTGTCCGCCTTTTCGCCCTCGTCCACGATATCGTCGAAGCTGATGCTTATTTTCTCGGGCTTGCCGCTCTTGTCAGGGCGCTCCCGGACGAGGACGAGGTCGCGGGAGGCGAACGGGTTGAAGCCTCCGGCGAGGGCCACGGCCTGCAGGACCGTCGTCCTGCGCGTCATTACGTAAGTGCCGGGGTTAAGGACCTCGCCCAATACGAATATCTTGTAGCTCCGCACCTCCTGCACTATGACGGAGGCGACCGCGGTCTCCTGATATTCCTTGAGGCGCTCCACTATCCTGTCCCTCAAGGCCGAAGGTGTTGTCCCGGCGGCCCTCAAGTCCCCTATGAGCGGGAGCGTTACCATCCCGTCGGGCCTGACCGTCACGACCTTCGAGAGGTCGGGGTTCTTCCAGACCGATATCTCGAGTATGTCGTCTGTGCCTATGACGTACTCGGAGTCGGATTGGAGCTCCGCCTTCGCTGCCTTTTCCGTCTGCTGGGGTTTAGCGGCCTCGGCCTTGTCGGCGGCCCGGGCCCAAGGCTGGCAAACCAAGATGAATGCCGCCGAAAGCGCCGCGGCCGCGCAGATCTTCAAACTCTTCATGTCCATTGCCTGACCTCCGGGGGGCGACCCTTGCTTTTAGCCTTTAAATAATCCTGAGGCCCGAGGCCGAGAGCTCGCCGTTTATCCTCTTTGACCAGACGACGACTGCTTTTTCCTCCCAGCCGTCGCGCGCTACGCTCACTACAGACCCCTTTTCCATCGGTTCGCCCTCGTACGCCACACCTATCCCGCGTTCCGATGAATCAAGGGCCATCGCCGTTATGAAGTCGTCGTCAACGCCGAGTTCCAGTTTTTCCTCCGACCGCGACCTTCCCGACGAGCGCCGTTCGTTCATAACGGTGAGGCACTGCGGGCATATGACGGTCTGCCCGCGACGGTCGGGGAAGAAGGCCTTGTAGCATTCGCCGCATACCTTGAGTCGCATTCTTCCTTTCAACCGGATCGCCTGAGATGCGCACCTCTTAAGCGACGCTCTTTTATCAAGCATAGCCCACGCCCCGTCCTCGGCAATCCAACAAAAGAATATAAATCCGCGCAAAAGGATTAGCACCCGTGGACGATAACGGTATGAAGGCTAGGGACGGAAGGGAGTAGTACGGCGGTATGAACACGGGGGGTTTAGGCAAACCGTTGCGAACTTTGCCCGTCCGGCAAGGACCGCGGGGCCAAAGCTCTTCGGAAGCTGTCGAGACAAGAGTGACCGGGCCGTCTCGATGTGAACTCTGCCCGTCCGGCGAGGACCGCTCGGCGGTACTCGGCGTACGGCCAGTTTCAAATCCGGCTCATCTGGCGTCCCTGAGGCCAAGCCGCCGTATACGGATCTGCCCGTCCGGCAAGGACCGCTCGGCGCGGGGCCAATGTCCTTCGGAGGCTATCGAGACAAGAATAACCGGGCCGTCTCGATGTGAACTTTGCCCGTCCGGCAAGGACGTTTCAGCGGATTATCTGGTTGAGCTCGAATATGGGGAGGAGTATGGAGAGGACTATGAAGCCGACGACAACACCCATGGCCAGGATGAGCGCCGGCTCAAGCAGGCTTAAGGCGCGCTTTACGGACCTTTCGAATTCAAGGGAGTAGGAGTCCGCCGTCTTAAGGAGCATCTCCTGGAGACGCCCGCTCTTTTCCCCGACGCCCACCATGTGCGTGAATATGCGGGGTATCCCGGGGTGTTTGCCGAGGCTTGCGGAAAGGGATGCGCCGCCGGTGCAGTCGGCCACGGCCTCTTCGAGGATGCGCCCGTATACGGCGTGGTCGAGGACTTCCTTCGTTATCTCAAGGCCGCGGAGGAGCTGGACGCCGCCCTTGAGGAGACTGCCGAGCGTGCGCGCGAGGTATGAGACATAGAAGCTCTCTATTATCGGCCCGAACCAGGGTATGCGGAGGAGGAGCCTGTCTTTAAGTCCTTTTCCCCCGGCGGTCTTCAGATACCTTCTTGCGGCCCAGACCGAGACAAACGTCAGGACGAGCATCACGGGCCAGTAATCGCGGAAGGCGGACGTTATGAGGATGAGCGCTCGCGTGATAAGCGGTAGCGCGTGCTCGGTCTCCTCGAACATGGCGGTTATCTTGGGGACTACGAAGGCGAAGAGGAACGAGAGCACCCCGGCGCCGACGAAGGTCATGAGCACGGGGTAGGCGACGGCGGCCTTCACGTCGTTTATCATCTTCAAGCGCGCCTCAAGGTAATCGGCGAGCTCGAGGAGTATCTTATCGAGCGACCCGCTCGCCTCACCGGCGGCTACAAGCCCCCTGTAAAGCGTCGAGAATTGTCCCGGATGAGGCTCCAGCGCCTTGCTCAAAGAGCTCCCGCCGGCTACACTCTCATTCACGTTCGAGAGGACCGTTTTGAGCCCGGCGTTTGCGGTATTCTCGACGAGTATCGAGAGCGCTTCCGAAAGAGGCGTCCCGGCGGACAGGAGGTTCGCGAGCTGGCGCGTGGCTATCGTCACGGCCTGCCCGGAAATTCTTGCGCCGAAGAGC